>RFJH01000068.1 GCA_003694975.1 Anaerolineae bacterium
CTTTGGTGATCAAGGTCACCTCGCCGGGTGGGCCGGTGTTTTTCGTCCAGATGCGCACGGGTAAGGGGGGGCGTCGTTTCCCGATGTACAAGTTTCGCACAATGGTGCCCAATGCGGAGGAGTTGAAAGCCAAATACGCGCACTTGAACGAGTTGCAGTGGCCGGATTTCAAAATCACGAATGACCCTCGCGTCACGCGTGTGGGCCGCTTCCTTCGTAAGACCAGCCTGGATGAATTGCCCCAATTGATCAATATCCTGCGTGGGGAGATGAGCCTGGTGGGTCCTCGCCCCACCTCGTTCGGCCCGGAGACGTACAAACTCTGGCACACGGAGCGTCTCGATGTGTTGCCCGGTCTGACCGGCCTGTGGCAGGTTTGTGGTCGCGCCCAACTGGAGTTCGATGAACGATTGCGGTTGGATATCGCTTATATGGAACGCGCCAGTTTGTGGCTTGATATCAACATTCTGTGCCGAACGGTGCTTGCCGTCTTCGAACAACGCGGTGCTCATTGACCCTCTGTAGGTTACCTCTTGAGTGGTTCTGGGCGAGGACGTGTTAAGAACAGGCAATGTCATTTAGAGGTATAGAGAATATGCATCGCTATCGGATGTGGCTTCGAGGGGGGTGGTTGTTCCTGTTATTGTTGACGCTCGCCTGCGCTCTGGTGGTGGATATGCCGAAAAGTAACGACCCACCTGTGAATGACTTGAGCGAAGAGAGCACCGCTGAGTCTGTCCCCACACCAACGCCGTTGGCGACAGAAGATGTCCGTTGTGTGCGCCTCTATACAGACGATTCGATTTGGAACACCCCGATTGACTGGTCGGTGGCCCGCATTCATTCGGATAGCGATGCGATGATGGGCGCGTTCTTTGCCGGTAGTCACTGGATCGGCTCCGACCCTACTCAGTACGCGCCGAACATCTACCTGGTGGATAATTCCACACCTCTCGTGCCCGTCCGTTTGAAGTATCGCTTCCGTGATGCCTATGACGATGTAACCATTCGCTATGGCGACCCCGGCGGTGTGGTCTGGATGCCGCTGCCGGAGGGCGCGCAACCGGCGCCGGGCTCGGATGGTCAACTGGCGGTGATCAACCTGGATACCGGCGAGGAATGGGGCTTGAACGGTGGGCGAATCGAGGCGGACGGTCGCTGGTCGGCGCGTGGCGCCTATCGTTATTCCATTTATAATTCCGGCATTCCTCCGGAGGGATTTGGTCAGCGCGGTGCAGGGATTGGTCAGGCTGCGGGGATCGTGCGCCGCTGCGAGGTGGAACGCGGCGCGATCGAACATGCCGTGACGCTGGCCTACGATTCTCCCTGCACACCGGAGACTTGCGCGCGCAATGGCTGGCCTGCGGTGATCCCGCCTTTTCGTAAGACGGACGGTCGGGGAACGGCGCCCTACGATATCCCGGAAGGCGCGCGCCTCGTGATCCGTCCGGAGATTTCTGAAGAGGAGATCCTCGCCGCCTGTCGCGGTGTGACCGGGTGTGTCCTTTGGGCCCGGGCAATGCAAACATACGGCGGCTTCATTGTGGACCACAGCGGTCATCCCAAGACGTATGCCGAAGGCGACGCAACGGCGCATTGGCCCTCAGATCTCTGGTCGGCTTCAATGTTGCGACATATCCCTCGGGAGTGGTATGCCGTTCTGGATTGGAACATCCCTGCGACCTCAACCCCGTGAACCATGAACGTTTGGAAACTTGCTTCAGGTGGACAATCTGTCCTGACATCGCTCTGCGAGGAGGTACTTGCCTTCCCCTACTTGAGCCTTTTTGGTCATCGTGATTATCAACGTTTTGCCGTCATCGGTCATGCCAGGACGGGATCGAACTACCTCCTCGCCGGCTTGCGGACGTCAAAGCACGTTCGGGTGTACCACGAGATTTTCGCCGCCCACAATCGCACAATAGGGAAGGACTTTGAGCGTATTCTCTCCCTGCTCTATCGGAAGCAAAGCAAGAGGGTGCATCTCGTGGGATTTAAACTGTTCTACAACCATCTGACCGAGGAGGAGTGGGATAAATTCCTGGCACATACCGAGTTCAAGATTATCCACCTCACACGCTGGAATCGCCTGCGGACGATTGTTTCGCTGGATATCGCCTTTCGGACAGGGCAGTGGACGCGCTCAAAGCGCTTCCCGCACAAACGCGTTGACGATCGGCGGATTTCCCTGGATACCTCCACGCTTCTTGATCGTCTGGATGAGATTCGCCGTGCCGAAGAGCGAACGCGCGAACGCCTGAAGGGCAGGCCGCTCCTGGAAGTGGTGTATGAGCAATTGACGGCTCATCCCGACGATGAATTTCGTCGCATTGGCGCATATCTGGGTGTGAATGACATAGACCCTGGTAAAATTCATTTGACCAGGCAGAACCCGGAGAGCCTGGATCGGTTGATTATCAATTATGACGAGGTGTGTCAGGTGCTGAAGGGGACCGAATTCGCGGAGTACCTGGACGCCTGAGCGCCCCTTTGCGAGAAAGTGACGGAACAAATGGAAATCACCCGTAAAGACCTGATTTACTTACTTCTGGGGATTGCGCTGGCAACAATAGGGGCGCTGACCGTCGGGAGCGCAGAAGCGACCGCCCGGTTGTACCTGATGGCAGGACTGCTGGCGATTGTGCTGGCCC
>RFJH01000069.1 GCA_003694975.1 Anaerolineae bacterium
GGGCGGCAAATCCCCCTTCATCGTCTTCGAAGATGCCGACCTGGATAGCGCCGTTGAGGGCGTGGTGGATGCCATCTGGTTCAACCAGGGACAGGTCTGCTGCGCCGGTTCGCGCCTTCTCGTGCAGGAAAACATCGCCGAGACCTTCCTGCGCAAACTGAAAGCGCGCATGGCGAAGTTGCGCGTCGGCGACCCGCTCGATAAGGCCATTGATATAGGCGCCATCGTGGATAAAACCCAGTGGGAGACGATTGACTCCTGGGTCAAAACGGGCGTGCAGGAAGGCGGCGACCTCTACCAGCCCGATATCCCCCTCCCTCCCAAAGGCCTCTTCTATAAACCCACCCTGATCACCGGCCTGGAGCCCTCCGCTTCGACCGTCCAGGAGGAGATTTTCGGCCCCGTCCTCGTCGCGCTCACCTTCCGCTCTCCCGCCGAGGCCATCACTCTGGCGAACAACACGCGCTACGGCCTGGCGGCGAGCATCTGGAGCGAGAACATCAGCCTGGCGCTGGACGTGGCGAGCAAGGTCAAGGCCGGATCGGTGTGGATCAACTGCACCAACCTCTTCGACGCCGCAGCAGGCTTCGGCGGCTACCGCGAGAGCGGCTTCGGGCGTGAGGGCGGCAGAGAAGGTCTCTTTGAGTACCTGCGTCCGGCGTGGCAACCCCGCCCACGTCCCGCGTTTGAACCGCCAAAGGACGGGGCCGAGGCGACGGACTGGGGGACGCACGTCCCCGCGCGCCCACTCCCCCCGGACGCGTTCACGGAGCGCGCCGACGGACGCGTCGTCCCGCGCCTCGACCGTACCCCGAAGATGTACATCGGCGGCAAACAGGTGCGCCCCGACGGGCATTACACCCGCGCCGTGGTGAACCCGAAGGGCGAGATCGTCGGGCAGGTGGGCGACGGCAACCGCAAGGACATCCGCGACGCGGTGGAGGCCGCTCACGCCGCGCACGCGGCGAAGCCCGGCTGGGCCATGCGCCACGGTCACAACCGCGCCCAGATTCTCTATTTCATCGCCGAAAACCTGGACGCCCGCAATGCGGAGTTCGTGCGCCGCATCGTGGAGATGACCGGTCGCTCTCGCCGCTCGGCGCAGGCCGAGGTGGACGCCGCCGTCCGCCGTCTGATGACCTACGCCGCCTGGGCAGATAAATACGGTGGCAGCGTCCAGGAGACCACGCTGCGCGGCATCACCGTGGCGGTCAACGAGCCGATTGGCGTGATCGGCATCGCCTGCCCGGACGAGTACCCCCTGCTGGCCTTCGTCTCGTTGATGGCGCCGGCCATCGCGCGCGGCAACACGGTGGTGATGGTCCCCAGCGAGAAATACCCTCTCTCGGCGACGGACTTCTACCAGGTGCTGGATACCTCGGATGTGCCGCCGGGGGTGGTCAACATCGTCACCGGTGACCGCGACCATCTGACGCGCACCCTGGTCGAGCACGAGGACGTGGACGCGGTGTGGTACTTCGGCACGGCGGAGGGCAGTTACCAGGTGGAATATCGCTCCGCGGCGAACATGAAGCGCACCTGGGTGAACTACGGCCTGCCGCGCGACTGGCTGAGCCGCGAACAGGGCGAAGGCGAGGAATTCCTGCGCGAAGCCACCCAGGTGAAGAACATCTGGGTGCCGACGGGAGCGTGAGCACGCAGGCACGAAAGGTTTCAGCGCAAGGGAGGTCGCCCCCGTGAATCCAGAACGTTTTCGTGATAGCAAATCCGGGCAGGTCATTCAGGTTGGAAAGGGGAAGACCGCCTATTGGGCTTTTGTCCCCCACCCTTTACCCCCGAATATACCGCCGGATTGGGGACTGACGCGTGCTCTTTCCGAAGCCGACCGCGCCCTGAGCGAACTGGCCGGCCTGGGGCGCACCATGCCCAATCCCCATCTACTCATTGGCCCGTTTGTACGTCGGGAGGCGGTGCTTTCCTCGCGCATTGAGGGCACGCAAGCCGACATCACCGACCTTTACGCCTACGAGGCAGGACAACTCCCACAGCCCGGCGCAGAAATGCATCCTCCCGAATCCGATGTGCGGGAAGTGCTGAATTATGTGAACGCGCTGGAATACGGCCTGAAACGCCTGAACACTCTGCCGGTCAGCCTGCGGTTGATGCGCGAATTACACGAGAGGCTCCTGGCCGGGGTACGGGGTGAGCATGCTACGCCGGGCGAGTTCCGCCGCGCGCAAAATTGGATCGGCCCACCTGGCTGTACATTGAACGAAGCGACGTTTGTACCCCCGCCGGTGCCCCAGATGCACGAGGCGTTGGATGCACTAGAAAAGTACCTGCACAGCGACGATGTATACCCGCCGCTGCTCCGATTGGCCTTGGTGCACTATCAATTCGAGGCCATTCACCCTTTCGTAGATGGCAACGGGCGTATCGGGCGCTTGCTCTTGTCGTTGTTGCTGGTTCAGTGGGGGCTACTGCCTTTACCGCTACTTTACCTGAGCGCCTATTTCTATCGCCACCGCCAGGCGTATTACGATCTGCTGTTGGCTGTGAGCGAGCGCGGTGACTGGCATGACTGGTTGCTCTTTTTCCTGCGCGGTGTGGCCGAGCAGGCAGAGGATGCTACAACGCGCGCCAAGAAACTACAGGACTTGCAGGAAGAATGGCGTACCCGCCTGGCTCAGGCGCGGACGTCTGCTCTGGCTTTACGGCTGGCGGATTCGCTTTTTGCCAACCCGATTCTCACAATTCCACAGGCTCAGCGTTTGCTCCAGGTTGGCTCTTATCATAGCGCGCGAAAGAATGTGGAAAAACTGGTAAGCGCTGGCATTCTGCACCCAGCGGAGGAGACGACGTACGGCAAAACCTACATGGCCATCGAGATTTTGCGGATTATCCACGATGAGTTTCAAGACACAGAGTAAAATTGCACTTTTTGGCCAAAAAGTGCAATTTTGGGCCGTAAAATTGCACTGAAATGCAAATCTGAACTCGCGAAGAAAGAAACAACCACTCGAGAAAATCCTTGAAAAGGAGTTCTAAAGCGTGATCCTCTCACGTCTGGTTCGGTGTTATCCCTTTCTCCTGCTCCAACTGGCCGGTGTCTGATACCTGAAAGGGCAATCGGTTCTCACTCGGGAAACAACTCACGATCACCTCTTCGAGTCGCTTGAAGACTTGTGACCTAAAATGAAGGAGCATCACATGGACACCACCCCCTACAAACGCCTTGCCGAGCGCCTGGATGCGCTGCCGAACGGCTTCCCACCAACCGAGGACGGGGCCGAATTGCGCCTCCTGGCAAAACTGTTCACGCCGGAGGAGGCCGCTCTGGCCGCCCAACTGCGCCTGACGAAGGAGACGCCGGAGCAGATCGCTGCCCGCATCGGCGGAGACCCGCATGACCTGCGCAAGCGCCTCAAGAGCATGGCCCGTCGCGGCCTGATCGCCATGGGGCGCACGGAAGGCGGACTGGGTTTCGGCTTGATGCCTTTCGTGGTCGGCATCTACGAGATGCAGGTCCACACGATGGACGCCGAGTTGGCGAAACTGTTCGAGGAGTATTACACTCAGGCGTTCGGTCAGGCGTTGACCGTCAGGCCGCAGTTCCATCGCGTCATTCCGGTCAACGAGAGCATTCGCATGGACATGGAAGTGCGGCCTTTCGAGAGCGCGGCGGAGATTATCAACGCCGCACGGGCATGGGGAGTGATTGACTGTATCTGTCGCAAGCAAAAAGCCCTCCTCGGCGAAGGGTGCGATCACCCTCTGGACGTGTGCATGATCATGAGCCAGAAGCCGGGCGCCTTCGACGGCAATCCGAACATCCGTGCTTTGAGCCGGGAAGAGGCCCTGGCGACCTTGCGCCGCGCCGCTGAGGCCGGCCTGGTCCATTCGGTGAGCAACAACCAGAAGGGGATTGATTACATTTGCAACTGCTGCACCTGTTCCTGTGGCATCCTGCGCGGCATGGCCGAATTGGGCATCGCCAACGTGATCGCCCGCTCGGCGTTCGTCAATCAGGTGGACGAGATGCTGTGCAGTGGCTGTGAGGAGTGCCTGTCCCGATGTCAGTTCGAGGCGCTGAGCATGGGGGATGAAGGAGTAGTTCAGGTGAACGAGACCCGTTGCGTTGGGTGCGGCGTGTGTGTTCCGGCGTGCAGCACCGGCGCGCTGACCCTGGTGCGGCGACCGGAGGAGGAAGTCCCACTCCCGCCGGAGACCCCGCGCGAATGGGGGATGGCGCGGGCCGCAGCCCGGGGCCTGGGTTTTGAAGACGTGCTGTAGGATGTCCCCATGGGCAACCCCGAGCATTACCGCAAACTGGAGCGCATGTACGGCACCGCTCCGATCAACGATTACTTTGCGCCGACCCTGCGCGTTGACGAGGGACAGGCCGAGATCACCCTCGAGGTGCGCCGCGAATTCTTTCATGCCGCCGATGCTTTGCACGGCGCGGTCTATTTCAAGTTGCTCGATGACGCTGCTTTCTTCGCCGCGAACTCCCTCGTCGAGGACGTCTTCGTCCTGACCGTCTCGTTCACCGTGTACTTCACGCGTCCGGTCAGCAATGGCGTGCTCAAAGCCCGGGGCGAGGTCGTGCACGCCTCGCGTCGCCTGCTGATCGCCGATGCGGTGATTTGGGATGAGGAAGGCCACCAGGTCGCGCGCGGCAGCGGGACGTTCATGCGTAGCAGGGTTCCTTTGACGCCGGAAATCGGTTATCGTTAGCCATCACGAGGTTGCCATGCCAGAATCCACTCATCGTCCAGCCCTGGATATCGGCGAAATTCTCAGCCGCGAGTTCGAGTACGCCGCACAGACGGCCTTTCAGGCCAATGAGGACCGTGTGCGCGTCTTCAATTACTACATCGCCACCGCCGGGACTCTCCTGGCGACTCTGGCAGTGGCCGATTTCGCGAACCGTTCCCATCGAATCGCCGTGGCGATTGCCTTCACCCTGTTGAGCGTCTGGGGATTTCTCTCCCTGTTGGAGTTGATCAAACTCAGAGTGGCGTGGCGGGATAGCGTCCGTGCCATGTGCCAGATCAAGGAGTATTACCTGCGCGCCAACCCCGACCTGGAGGAAGCCTTCCGCTGGCGCACGGCGACCATCCCCGCCGCAGGAAAGAAATGGAGCATCGCTTTCCTGAAGGGATTGACCCTGTCCCTCTTCAACGCCACGTCCGTCGGCTGCGCCGTCTTCTTCTGGGGCTGGGTGGCGAACGGCGAAGCGCCGCTCGTTCTCAGCCTGGTCGGCGCGGCGGTGTTTTTCCTGTTTCAGATTGTTTTGTGGGATCGCGTTCTGCGCTGATCCCTTTGTGCCGTTATGTGGAAATCGTTGCTCGCGCGGTTGAGAGGCACGAACCCCCTTCGCATCTACGACTCGCTTCCCGATTTACTCGCTCAGGCCCGCAAGGAGGCGGAGCGCACCGACGGGGACCTGTATCGAATTCAAGAACAGTTGTGCGAGGAGTATCGGAAGCGGGGCGAGGCCTTCCGCCGGTCTATGCCGTATCGCCATCTCTACCGCTGCCCGCGATGCGGACGCCAGGCAGGGGAGATCGAGCATTTCCTGGAGAACCCGGCTGTGACGGACGAGACCTCGCCGGAGCACGCCGTCTCGGTGCGGGAATCCACCCTGCACGCCGTCAGGAAGCACGGCGAACCCCTCCCCGAGGACGTGCGACGTTTCCTTTTGCGAATCGTTCGGGAAAATCGTTGAGCGGTCAGTGCTCCTGATGGCGCGGCTTCGGCTTGCGATAGGGGATCAGGAGCAGGAACCCGATGGCGATGACCAGTTCGCCGAGTTCCACGCCGCGCGCCTGCCAGGGGCCAAAGAAAGGCACGTTTGGTAACGGGTGAGCGCCCAGACCGAAGACATCTGCCATGCCGGCGAAGACGGCGATGACGTAGCCGGTGCTGACCAGGCGCAGGCCGATGTCGGCAGCGATGGAAAACTGCTCTCCTCCCCACAGGGCGGCCAGACCGATATACCCCCCTATGCAGATAATCGCCAGTCCCACCAGGAAGACCGCGATCTGTACGAACCCCACCACCGGGCTGCGGTCCAGGTGAAACCATTCCGGCTTTGCGCCGATGATGAATACCGCCAATCCCAGAATGGTAATGGCCAGACCAAAACGGATGCGTGTTAAGGAAGGGGGGCGCGTGGTAATGGCAGGAGCAGACATGACTTCACTGCTTGCATTCAGGAGGAAGGCAAGATGTTGCGCAAACGTGCCAGCCAGTTCTCGCCCAGGATACGGGCGATGTCCTCGTCGCTATAGCCCTTGGCGGCGAGCAGAGGGGCCAGTTTTTGCAGGTCGGCGATGGTA
>RFJH01000070.1 GCA_003694975.1 Anaerolineae bacterium
ACCGGCATCACCGGCTGGGTAGCCGCCCACCGCCAACCCCTGCGCGTCGACGACGTGAGCCAGGACCCCCGCTACATCGAAGTCAGCCCCAACACCCGTTCCGAACTGGCCATTCCACTGGTCTATCGTAACGAACTTCTAGGCGTGCTTAACGTGGAAAGCGAACAGCCTGCTGCATACGATGAACATGACGAAGAGATGCTCAGCACCCTGGCAGGGAGTCTGGCAGCCATCATTGCCAACGCGCGCCTGCTCAAACAGGTGCGGCAACAGGCCGAACGCGGGCGCATGCTCTACGAAATCACCAGCCGCATCCGCCGTTCAACGGATATGCAGACCATCTTGAGGACGACCGCCAGGGAATTGAGCAAAGCAGCCGGCGCGCGGCGCGCTCACGTACGCATCAGCCTGAGCGAAGAGGCCACTTCTACCGAAGCCCCTGCATCCGCCGGTGAGACAGGAGAAGACGCATGATGAGACGCTTTTTCTCGATCACGCCATCGCCCGTAGGCTCCGAGATTGGCAGCCTGCAGGAATACCGATCCCGCATTCTCAACATCCTCCTGACCAGTGGCGCGGTCCTGGGGACCATTGTCTACGTCTTCACCATGGTCCAAAACATCCAGTCCGGGAAGTGGGGGTTGTTTCCGGTCTACACGCTCCTCTATTTGTGGGTGGTTATCGCCGCCGCCGGACGTCGCATCCGTTACACCGTCCGTGCTGCCACCCTGCCCATCGTCCTCTACCTGCTCGCCATTGCGGTAGCCCTGGATAGCGGGCTGAGTTACAGCGTCGGCGCGTTCCTCCTCGGTTTCATCGCCATCAGCGCCATCTTTCTGGGCGGGCGCGGAGGCCTTGCCTCCCTGCTCATTGGCACCGCCACCCTCGCTGCATTTGGCTTCCTGGCCAGCAGGCGTTTCATCACCTTCCCTTTCCCGCCGACCCCCGCTTCGCAGACCGACCCGCTGTACTGGACCATCGGGACGTTTATCACTTTCCTGATCGGCCTGTTGTTCACATCCTCCGCCGCCATCCTCATCCGCACTCTGAACGCCAGCCTGCAACGAGCGCACACCCTGCTCGGCGAACTCCAGGAGGAACGTCAGGAACTCGCCGCCACGGCCAGAAACCTGGAACGCAGGAACGTGCAGATCCGTACCGCATCGGAAATTTCGCGCCTCGTTGCCTCGGTTACCGACCCCGACGAGGTGATACGCAATGCCGTTGACCTGCTTCAAGAGCGCTTTGACCTGTACTACGTCGCCATTTTCTTACTCACTCCCGACGGGCGCTACGCGGAACTCCAATACGCTTCCGGCGAGGTGGGACGCATCCTCAAAGAAAGCGGACACCGCCTGGAAATCGGTGGCAAGAGCATGGTCGGTATGGCCATCGCCACCCATCGACCACGCATTGCCCTGGATGTCGGAGAAGAACCCGTCCGTTTCGACAATCCCTTGCTCCCCTATACGCGCTCGGAGATCGCCCTGCCGCTCATGGTCGGCGACCGTCTCCTTGGCGCCCTCGATATCCAGTCCTCTGAAGAAGCCGCGTTCGGCGAAGAGGATATCGAGATCTTCCAGGGTATCGCCACCCAGGTCGCCATCGCCCTGGAAAACGCCCGCCTCTTCCGGGAGACTCAGGAAAACCTGCGCGAACTGGAAGCGGCACACCGACAGTACCTGCGCTCCGCCTGGGCGGATGCCTTGAGCGACAAAGACCGCCTGGAATACGTCGCCGAGACGGGCGGTGCTCCCCCGCCGGACAAAGAAAACCGCGTGGATATCCCGCTCGTTCTGCGCGAACAAATCATCGGCGATATCCTCCTGGAAGGAGGCGAAGAATGGTCAGAAGAGGATCAAGAGTGGCTTGAGGCCATCGCCACCCAGGCAGCCCTCGCCCTGGAGAATGCCCGCCTCCTGGAAGAAAGCCAGGAAACGGCCCTGCGCGAACGCCTCGTGGCCGAAATTGTGAGCAAAGTCTGGTCGGCGACCACGGTTGACGGCGTTCTTCAAACGACCATCCGAGAACTCGGACGCGCCCTGAACGCCGATGAAGCCCTCATTGAATTGAGCACACCCGCCACGAACGGAGGGAACGGTGATGTCTCCTCCTGACAAACAAAAGAACTTCCTGGAACGATTGCTCGCGCGCTGGGGTGGGCGCTACATCCCCATTGCCCAACAAGGGGTGCAGTTGCTTTCGTTCCTCTTTGCCTCGCTGGGTATTTTCTTCATCCTCTACAACACAGACCTCACCCCGCTGGAAACTCAGCGTCTCTTCCAGAGCGTGATGCTCCTTGTCCTCGGGGCAAACGTCCTCCTGCTCATCGCCATCCTGTTGCTCACCCCCACGGCACGCCGTCACCTCGATTTGTGGGCTGCCGGAGAACCTCGCCCGGAAGAGGAAGAAAAGGAAGCCTGGCAGGAAATCGTCACGGCGGTGCCACGCTTCTCCGCCATCGCTCTGATTATCGCTGTGGTGGAGGTCATCCTCCCTGCCGCCGCCTACATGTATTACGTCACAGAAGATATCAACGTCGCCATTCACGTTGCCCTGGGAGGGTTCCTCTCCGCCACCGCACTGATCACCGTAGATACCATCCTCTTTGAGACCGCTATCACCCCGGCCCGCATCGTCCTGCTCCCACGCTCCTTCGAAGACCAGATCGCCGGCCTGCAGGGGCGGAGGATGCGCACGCGCCTGACACTGCTGGTCTCCAGCCTGATCGTCATCACCCTCCTGATGACCATCCCCGTGGCCTACCAGCAATTGGTCAATGTGATGGCAGCAAGCGGGATAGGCTTTGATACTCTCCCCTCACTGCAAATCCAATTCACGCTCATCTCCTTCCTCGCCCTGGCACTCGGCGTCTTTCTCACCAACATTCTCGTGCGTACCATTGATACCCCCCTGCGTCACCTGGCAGAGGTCATGACGCAGGTACAACAGGGGGACCTGAGTCGGCGCGCGCTGGTCACTGGTCTGGACGAGAGTGGGATCATCGCTGTGCGCCTGAATCACATGCTGGAACAACTGGAAGAATTGCAAAGGGGTCTGGAGGAGAAAGTCGCCGAGCAAACCGCCCTCTTGAGCCGACGCGTCGCGCAACTGGAGGCTGCTGCGCAGGTTGCGC
>RFJH01000071.1 GCA_003694975.1 Anaerolineae bacterium
CATCCTCCGCGCTGACCTGAGCATCCTCATACTGCCCTGCAAAGACCTGCACGCGGGCCAGAGCGACGTGAATTGTCGGGTCGTCCGGGCGCACACGGATGGCCTCTTTGTACACGTCAATTGCCTGAAGCAGTTTCCCTTGCTCGAAAAGCGCCTCCGCCTCCGTAAGGTAGGATTCGGGATCGCGCGTCGGGGTGGGGGTTGGAACAAAAGGAGGGGGAATGGTCGGGACGATGACGCGGTCGAAGTACACCCCGGCTGCGATCAGCAGGGTCAGGATAGTCACCCAAAACCAGTTGACGCGCCGACGTCGGCGCCTCATGCTCCACTTGCTACCGCGTAAATACATGATGTCATCTTACCATCGGCAGAGATAGGGCGCAAGGAATCTAGTCTACGGCTTCCCAGGGAGGCGTGCCGGCGCCTCCGGCCCCCTGCAGCGAGGCGCGCACCACGTCCGCGACCTCGGGGAGCAGGTCGGCCACAGCGGCCAGGAGACCGAAACACCCGGCGAGCATCATGTCCCCAAAGGGGACGGCAAAATAAGGCCGCAGGCCGCCTTTCCCTTGTGGACGGAGGAGATTGCGCCGTGGGCCGGTGACCACCACATCGAACTCCCCCTCGCCAAGAGACAACGGTCGTTTTGCATACACCAGCGCGCCGTGCCCATGATCTCCGAAGACGGCTTCATGAGTCAACGAGCCGTCTGCCAGAGCCCGTAGCAAGGATTCCAGTTTGGGGCGATCAACCAGGCCGGTATGATGCTCGAAGACCCCCTCGACTCCCTCCGGCCCCAGGCGAAAGGCCAGGGTGTGGAAATTGCCCACGTTGGCGATCAGGACACGTTCCCGGGCAGCGACGCGCGGGTCGAAGGTCGCGCCGAGCACGGCTGCGGGTGCCGTGTCCATGACCACCAGAGGCACGTCCACACCGCGCGCCGAATCAACCACGGCCTGCAAACGGGTCATGATGGCAGGAACATTCTCTGCACGGTAAGCAAAAGCCGAGAGACGGTTCTCCTGGCGGATGCGTCGGTCCAGGTAATCAAAACGAAACTGGCGATCCGAGACGCCCGGCGGGGCCGCGCCATGGTCGAAGACGGCCACGGCGACGGCAGCCAGATCATCTAACGGCACGCCGAAGCGCTCGAAGACCTCCGCCAGGGCAGGAAAATCGAAATCGCGGAACTCAATGCGCCGGACGGAATCGGGCAGCGCCCGTGCCTCCTCTTCGGAGAGCAGCACCACGCCCAGGTCGCGGACGTGTTCCAGGTCGTCGTCCAGAGTCTGCGCGGCCTCCGGGGTGGCGTAGACGGCATATCCGGCCTTGAGATGAGCCTCCACAGCCCAACTGCTCGGCCCACCGCCCATCGTCACGCCGGCCAGCAGGACGGGGTCACCGCGGCGGGTGGCTTCCTTGATGCGACGATGCACCATCATCGTCGGCGAGGGGAGGACGAGTTTAAAGCCGTTCTCGATATCCAGTCGTGAGTCGTAGAGAAAGACGTCTTGTGTGCCGGTACCGATATCTACAGTCAAGATTTTCATGCCCGCAAGTGTAACACAAACGGCCTGCCCTCAGGCAGGCCGCCATTCTCCAAAACAGCAAGACTTACTTCTTCTGCGGTTTCCACACCTCCCAAACCTTGCCCACCAGAGCCGGGCCGGGCTTGAGGGTGGGCTGACCGGGTTGCCAACTGGCAGGCGTGGCCTCGGCGCCCTTCGTGGCGCGCACATGCTGAAACGCCTGAATCTGGCGGATGGTCTCGTCCAGGCGGCGTCCCACCGGCGGCGTGAGCACTTCCATCGCCTGGATCACACCGTCCGGGTCAATGATGAAGCGTCCGCGCAATTCCACGCCCAGGTCTTCATCGTAAACACCGTACACCCGGCCCACATTGCCTGCCGTATCCGAGGCCATGTGGAAAGGCACACCGCCCTCCACCATCTTGCTCAACTCGTAATCGTTCCACATCTTGTGCACATACACGCTGTCCACGCTGACGGAAATCACCTCTACCCCCAACTTCTGCAGTTCATCATATCGGTCGGCGACCGCCGACACCTCTGTCGCTCAGACAAAGGTAAAGTCGCCGGGGTAGAAGCAAAGAAGGACCCACTTGCCGAAGAAATCGGAAAGTTTCACGGTGGTGAACTCGCCCTTGTAATACGCCGGGGCTTCGAAATCCGGGGCTTTTCGTCCCACTCTGGCAACCATCTTTTGCTCCTTTCTTTCCTCAGGGGATACAGGTTGAGATGCATCTGTTTCGCCAAGGACGGTACCGGTCGGTCTGGCACATCCAGCCATATCAACCTCCTGTAACATAAATTGGACATTTACATTATACCTCTTGACGGTCTCGCTCACCGAGATGGAGAAAAAAGGCGGTGATTTTTACACAGGATTCACTTTTTCCTAACGAGCGGACAACATTAATTCGATATAATCTCTCTGAATTATACACAAACCCTCCAGAGTTTCCAAGGAAATCAAATGAGACGACCACTCGTTCCCATCTTGCTCTTGCTGACAACCGCCCTGGCTTGCTCCGTACGGACGCCGGCGCCCACCCACGCCGCCCCGCAACCCACACATCAACTGCCCACTGCCGCACCTGTGCCAAGCGGCCAGGAAGCGCCTTCCGCCACCCCGCCGCCCATCTCTTATCCTATCGGCCTGGAAGGAGAAATCGCCAACATCCCCGCCGCCCGCGCCCACACCTACGACTGGTCGCAATACGCCGACTACGCCAACGCGGTGATGGATCTTTACGCCGCCGTGGG
>RFJH01000072.1 GCA_003694975.1 Anaerolineae bacterium
GAGAACGACGTACAGACGTACTACGAGACCTGCGCGGACGACCTGACGCTGTATGAGTGGTGGGTCACCCCGCATCGCATTGATGGATTGCCTTTCCACGAGTTCATGATGGAGGCCAACGCGCGGCGCGGGACGGTCTTCGGAGCGGAGGGGGAGGCTGCGCCGACGCGCTTCGATCTGGCGAACCTGCGCATCCAACGCTATGGGGATACGGCCATCGCCAGTTACACCCTGCTCGTCAGCACGGCGACGGCGGAGGGGGTGCGCGTCGTGGCGCACAACGAGAGCCGCGTGATGGTCAAGCGAGAGGGGAAATGGAAAGTGGTGCACGTGCACAAATCACCCGCCTGGCAGGCGCCGCACGTCCCGCCGCAGGAGTGAGATGGAGTGCTTCGTCGGTCGCCTGGGCGTGCAGCAGCGCGTCCTGCCCGTCTACCGTGTCCCCTTCTTCGACGCGCTGGCGAAGGCCTGTAGCGGGGGGATGAGCCTGTTCGCCGGTCTGCCGCGCCGGCGCGAGGCCATCGCCATCGCTCCGGGGCTGGGCGTGGGGCGATACGTCCGGGCGCACAACGTCCACCTCCTGGGCGGCCCGCTCTACGTTTGCTATCAGCGCGGCTTCCTGGACTGGCTGGAGACCTGGCGACCCGACGCCCTGATCGTGGAGGCCAACCCGCGTTACCTTTCGACCCCCGCCGCCATCCGCTGGATGAGGACGCGCCACCGACCGGTCATCGGTTGGGGACTGGGAGCGCCTCGCTCCGGACCTCTGGCCTGGTTCCGTCAAAGGATGTGGGCGCGCTTCCTGAAGCGCTTCGACGCCCTGATCGCCTACAGCCGACGCGGGGCGCGGGAGTACGCCGCGTTGGGGTTCCCCCCGGAGCGGATTTTCGTCGCCTCGAACGCCGTTTTGCCGAAGCCGACCGCACCGCCACCTTCGCGCCCGCCCCACTTCTCCGAAAAGCCGGTCGTACTCTTCGTCGGTCGCCTGCAGGCCCGCAAGCGCGTGGACAACCTGTTGCGTGCCTGCGCCTCGTTGCCGGAGGGACTCAGGCCACGCCTCATCATCGTCGGCGATGGGCCGGAACGCGCTACGCTGGGGGCGCTGGCGCAACACATCTACCCACAGGCAGAGTTCCTCGGAGCGCAGTACGGCGAGGCGCTCAGGCCATATTTTGCCCTGGCCGATCTCTTCGTCCTGCCCGGCACCGGAGGTCTGGCCGTGCAGGAAGCGATGGGACACGGCCTGCCTGCCATCGTCGCTCGCGGCGATGGCACTCAAGAAGACCTCGTTCGTCCGGAAAGCGGCTGGCTCATCCCACCGGACGATCTCCCCGCCTTGCGTCAGGCGCTCGAGGAGGCTCTCTCCGACGCGAAACGCCTGCGGGCGATGGGAGAAGAGGCCTATCGTATCGTCCGGGAAGAGGTGAACGTCGAGAGCATGGTCGCCGTGTTCCTGCGCGCTCTTAATCAAGTTGTCCGGGCTTCGACAGCCTGATTCGGGCAGAAGTGCAGTACAATACAGGGTGTGGAAAAGGTAAATGATGGGACCGGCGCAGAGCGGGATTAATCCCGCCTCACATCATTTACTATTTGACCACCATCCTACAGATATAGTCCCCTATCCCTCGGAGGAGATACAGTCATGTTTCATACTGTGATTATCGTCGGCAACCTGGGTCGTGATCCAGAGATGCGCTACACACCGAACGGACAGGCTGTCACCACATTTTCGGTGGCGAGCAATCGCCAGTACACCAACAGCGCCGGCGAGACGGTCAAGGAGACCATCTGGTTCCGCGTCTCAGCCTGGGGTCGGATGGCCGAGACGTGCAATCAGTACCTGCGTAAAGGTGCGCGGGTGCTGGTGGAGGGACGGCTGGTGCCGGATCAGGCCACCGGCGGCCCTCGTATCTGGACTGGCCAGGACGGTCAGCCACGCGCCTCGTTTGAAGTCACCGCTCAGGTGGTACGTTTTCTGACCTCACGAGCCGAAATGGAAGCGTTGCCTTCGGAAGGGGACGTGGGGAGCGCCGCTGAAGATGAGATCCCCTTTTAGGAGGGATGACCGTGACACAACCTCCCAATCGCCCATCTCGTCCTATCCTTGAGGCTCCCGAAGACCTGGAAGCCGTGTACGCCAATCTGGCACGAGTAGCCCACTCACCGGCAGATATCGTGATTGACTTTGCCCACTTGCTCCCCGGCGATCGGAAGGCGCGCGTGCGAGCACGTATTCTGATGACACCTCTGAGCGCCAAGTTGCTTCACCGTGCTTTGGGCGAAAACCTGGCGCGCTACGAGGCCGCCTTTGGGGAAATTGTCGTGCCGGGGAACTCCTCGCTGGCCGATCACCTGTTCCGAACCGCTCGTCCGCCGGAAACCGATTCGCCGCCCGAGGCGTGAGATTTCCCGCTCTGGCAGGTGTGATCATGCACAAACTGGAAGAGATTGCCGAACGAATTCGTACCTCGTTCGATGCCCGGACGGCGGCACGCGATCAGGCGCTGGCACGTGCGCGCCGGTTGACCCGCCACTGTGCGCTGGCCATCCGCGCTGCTCACCGCTCCGAACCGACGGCCATGAATGACAACCTGAGTGAAGCACGCCGCCTGGCCAAAGCGATGCGCACCGACCTGGAATCCTACCCCGACCTGTTCTACGCCGGATACACCCAGGATGCCCTCAAAGAGTTCGCCGAAGCCAGTATCGTTTGCGCCTTGCTTAATGAACAACCCCTTCCCACACCGGAAGAGTTGGGAATCCCGCACGCGACCTATTTGAATGGCCTCGCCGAAGCCGTAGGGGAACTACGTCGGCGTATTCTTGACCTCCTGCGCGATGGCTACTCCAGGGAGGTTGAACGCCTTTTGCAGCACATGGACGAGATTTACGCCGTTCTGGTGACCATGGATTACCCTGACGCGGTCACCAACGGTCTGCGTCGCCAGACGGACATCGCCCGCAGCATCCTGGAGCGCACGCGAGGAGACGTTACCGTCAGCCTGCGAGGCGAACAATTGGAGCATGCCATCGTTGGCTTACTTGAGCATTTAAAGACCTCGGAGACGAACACGAGCGCATAACCATTCTCTGATGTAATACCTCCATGTCCCGCCGCCTGACTCGTCGTTTCCCTCTCTTGATTTATGAACGCACCATCAACCGCTGGTGGCCTGCTACGCTGACACTTGGGCTTGTGCTGGAAGGGGTTGGCTTGTTCCTGTTCCTGCGTCAGAGAGACGCCTGGCGGGGAGGGGCCGTGCTGGGGGTTGGGGCGTTGACGTTGCTCTTCACCTTGTTCCTGCTGTTGATCCGGCGCATGGCCTATGTCCAGCCACAGCCTACCCACTTGCGCCTGGTAACCCCCTTTTTGCGGCTCAACATTTCGTACAAGCGCTTCCGCCGAACTGTGACGGCAGAGATGAGCGCCATCTTTCCCCCTTCTGCCAGAATGAGCGCGTGGCAACGCGACCTCCTGGCACCCCTGGCACACAAGACGGCGCTAATTATTGAACTGACTTCCTTTCCGGTCCCGCCTTTCTTCTTACGTCTCTTCCTTTCGCCTTTCTTCTTCAAGGACCGGACGCCTCATCTGGTCATCCTGGTGGACGATTGGATGGCTTTCAGCACCGCGCTCGAAAGCCTGCGCTCTGGGGGAGAGCAGGCGTTGAAATCCCCTCGTAAGAAGCGTTCTATTTTATCCGGCCTGCGGCGCGAGTAACGAGATGCTCCGGATTCGCCGGGCGTCATTTAAATCGCTGCCTCGTTCTCTGCTCGGCGCGCGCCACGTCGGAAAGAGGGGCGTCTCGACTACGACCTTCGGCCCCCGGCTCGACGCGACACCTCGGCCACGCAGGGGCTTCGCAGTGCGGGTCGGACGGCTTGGCGTCCGGCGGAGGGGGCGAGACAACCACAAACGGTTGCCCTACCTGTTTGCTCAGATACTCGACCATCTGCCCGAGGCGGTGTTCTCATGCCTGCAACGACTCGATATAGGCTTTGATCTCCGGCATGAGCATCAGCCGCCGGTAGAAATAGTCGTTGACCACCTCCATCACCGCTTCCTGGGCAGCCTGCACCTCGGCCTCGCGCACCTCGGCCTGCTCGCCGGAGAGCAGGGAGCGCAGGGTAAGCAGGCGGCGGACGATCTCGGTCTCCTTGTCGCCTTCCAGGACCTGCACCGCGGAGAGGATCAGGGCGTCGAGTTGCTCGATGATGGTCTTCGGGTCGATCTCCGAGCCGGGCAGCGCGGCCTCGTCCACGGTGCGGATGAGGGCCGAAATCTGATACAGCACGGTGGCCGGTTCGTCGAAGAGTTCGCGCAGGTAAGCCGCCTCGGCATAGCGACCGCTCAGGCGGAAGATGTTGTACATGCGCTTGGCGGCCTTACCGTAGTTGGGATGGACGGTGACGTATTTGCGCACCTGGTCTTCGAGTTGCTCCACATACTCATCCAGGGCATCCGCAGCGACATGCTTTGCCAGTTTGGCAAAGAGGGGAATGGAATCGGCCTCCAGGTAGACTTCCTGAAAGTAGGGGTCGAGTTGACCGTCCATGGGGGTGATCGAGCCGTCGGGGGCCTCCCAGGTCACATCCAGGTTGTTGCTGGCGTTGGCGAGCGTCTTGCGCGGCGGACAGGCGACCACCCAATCGAGTTTGCACCAGCCGGGGTCCAGGGCGACCACGTCCCATGTGAGGGTGACGGGATGCCCCTCTGCGTCCTCGACCTGGATCTCGCCTTTCCGCACCTCGTCCAGGTTCCAGGAGATAGGCGCGCCCTTTTTCATCTTCTTTCCCTGGCGCGTCACGTCGAAGGGATAGGAACCGAACTTGACCTCGATGAGGTGATACGTCGGGCCGCTGGCCGTCTCCAGCACCTTCTGGCGCATCACATCGGCCAGGATACGGCAGGCCTCTTCCCACGTCGCGGCCTTGATGTTGACGCGCTCGAAGAAATCGCAATCGCCGGGGTGAGTCTGAATCTTGGACTGTGCCGCAGAGCCGGAGAGCGCCAGGGCGGTCTCCACCACGCCGGGGCGGTCGGGGATTTCCACGATACGCCCGATATCGCGGAAGTAGGCCAGGTCTTTGGGATCGAAATCGAGCAAAGTGACTTTGTGACCGTACACGCCGTGCTTGGCATCCACCGTCACTTCGTCCACCTGCGCGGAGGCCATGGCCGTCAGCCACTGAAGGGCTTCTTCCTCATCGATCTCCACGCCCAGTCGCCGCGCCGATTCGATAATATGTTCCAGTTCCTCTTGGGGGGTAGGGGAAATGCTCATCACTGCCTCCTGAGTTCTTGTTGTGGTCTTCAGCCTACACTATCGGCGGCGGGCTTCCTCCAGCATCCTGCGAAACGCCCTGGCCTGCATACGGGCATCCTCCAGAGCGTTGTGGGGGAGTTGCTTACCATCCATGTAGCGCCGCGGCAAACTGGCCGTGCCGGTCTCATTCCAGGGGACGCCGGTCAGCCCCATGTAAAACGATTTGACGTCCAACGGCGCGTGGCCAAACGGGTTGTATCCCAGATAGTGCAGGAAGTAATGGTTGACGAACGCCCAGTCGAAGGCCACGTTGTACCCGACCATCACGGCGCGCTCCCCCGACGGCGTGAGGCGGGCAATCCAGGTCGCGAAACGTTGCATGGCTTCTTTGGGCGGCAGGCCATGAATGGCCAGGTCTTGCAGAGAAAGCCCACTCACGGCGAGCGCCTCGGCCTCGAACGCCTGGCTCACCGGTTTGAACTCAACATAGAACCCCTCTTCCGGCCTTTCCACAAGGCAGGCGCCCAGAGAGAGCATGGAATAACGCCCCGGAATGGGGCCGGATGTCTCCACGTCTACGGAGATGAACGTCTCGCCCATGAGGACATTGTAACATCCTCCTCTGTAAAA
>RFJH01000073.1 GCA_003694975.1 Anaerolineae bacterium
CGTGGCGCAGGTTGCCGCCCAGATGGTCACTCTTCTCCACCAGATGGACGGGGAAGCCCATCTCGGCCAGCGTGAGGGCCGCCGTCATCCCCGCCGCGCCTCCGCCCACCACCAGTGCGGTGTGCTGCACGGGCACTTCGATGGTGTGCTGGGGTTCGAGCAGGGCGGCGCGCGCCACCGCAGCCCGAATCAGGTCTTTCGCCTTCTGCGTGGCGGCCTCGCGGTCATCCGAGTGCACCCAGGAACACTGATTGCGGATGTTCGCCATCTCGAAGAGATACGGGTTCAGCCCGGCCATGCGCAAACTGTCCTGGAAGAGCGGCTGGTGGGTGAGCGGCGTGCAACTGGCGACCACGACGCGGTTCAGGTTGTGCTCGCGGATGACCCCCGCGATGTGGCGGATGCTATCCTGCGAGCAGGTGTAGAGATTCCATTCGGCGTGCGCCACGTAGGCCAGCGAGGCGGCGTATTCCGTGACCTGTGGGACGTCTACGAACCCGCCGATATTCGACCCGCAGGAACAGACGAACACGCCGACGCGCGGCGCCTCGCCCGTGACATCTCGCTCCGGCGGGTACTCGACCCGCTCCGTGAGCGTGAAGCGGGACGCACTCAGACGAGACGCGGCGGCCGCGGCCGCGCCGCTGGCTTCCACCACCGATTCGGGGATGTCCTTTGGTTCGCGGAAGGGACCGGCGGCATAAATTCCCTCGCGCGTGCTCTCCAAGGGGTTGAGAGGCGAGGTGCGGCAGAAGCCGTATTCGTCCAGTTCGATGCCCAGGCGTTTCCCCAGGGCGCGCACCGATTCCGGAATCTCCATCCCAACCGAGAGCACCACCATATCGAACGCTTCCGTGATGGGCGCGTGGCCGTCCCCTTCGGGGAGGTAGGTCAGCAGGAGGTTGCGCGTCTGGGGGTCTTCGCGCACCATGCTCACGCGGCAGCGGTGATACTGCACGCCGTAGTGTTCGCGGGCGCGCTCGAAGTAGGCCAGGTAGCCCTTCGAGAAGGCGCGCAGGTCCATCAGGAAGATGTGCACGTCCAGGCCGGGCACGTGCTCCTTCGCCATGACCGCTTCCTTCGTGGCGTACATGCAGCAGACCGCCGAGCAGTAATCGTGGCTCTGGTCGCGGCTGCCCACGCACTGCAAGAAGGCGATGCGTTTGGGCGCTTTCCCGTCCGAGGGTCGGCGGACGTGACCCATCGTGGGGCCGGAAGCGGAGAGCAGGCGCTCGAATTGCAGCGCCGTGACCACGTTGGCATAGCGCCCGTAGCCGAACTCTTCTGCCTGTTCCGCCTGGTAGGGACGGTAGCCCGGTGCCAGGACGATGGCGCCGACGCGCAACTGCTCGCGTTTAGGCGGCATATCATGGTTGATGGCGTTCACGCCGCAGGCCAGGACACAGGACATGCACTCAGAGCAGATGCCGCAGGCCAGGCAGCGGGCGGCCTCCGCCTGTGCCGATTCGTCGTCGTAGCCGCCTTCGACCTCCACGAAGCCCTTCACGCGCTCTTCCGGCGGCAGTTCGGGGAGGGGAACGCGCGGCTGGGGGGTGATCTCGCCACGCGCGATGCGCTCTTCGATTTCCTGGCGCGTCAGTTTGACGACCGGCAGTTCCGGTTTCGGGGGCGGTTCGAGGGCGTCGCCGCGCAGATAGCGCAGGATGGACTGCGCCGCTTTGTGTCCGCTGGCGACCGCCTCGATGACGAACGCCGTCCCGGAGACGCTATCCCCCGCCGCAAAGACTCCGGGGCGCGTCGCCGCGAGGGTGTTCGGGTTCACGGCGATGGTGCGCTTTTGCGTCAGGCCGACGCCTGAATCTTCGGGGATGAAAGCCAGGCCGGCGCGCTGACCTACCGAGAAGATGACCGTATCGCACTCGATGACGTGGTTGGAATCGGGTTCCTTCTCCACTTCCAGGCGTCCCATCTCATCGAAGCGGAAGGAACGAACGTTCATGCACTCCACGCCGCGCACGCGACCGTTTTCATCGCCCAGGATTTGCTCGAAGGAGCGACCGTTGTAGATGGTCACGCCCTCCTCCAGGGCGGCTTCCACCTCCCAGGGATGGGCGGGCATCTCCTCGCGGCTCTCCAGGCACGCCATCGAGACCTTGCAACCCAGGCGCACGGCGGTGCGCGCCACGTCAATCGCCACGTTGCCGCCGCCCAGCACGAGGACGTTCTTACCCAATTTGCTTTCCCGGCGGTATGCCGGGTCCTCATACTTGCCCAGGCGCACATCGCGCAGGAAGTGCGTGTTGATGAGCACGCCTTCCAGGTTGGCGCCGGGGATGGGCAGGCGCACGCCCTCGTGCGCGCCGACGGCGATCAGAACCGCCGTGAAGCCTTGCTCGAAGAGATCGTCCAGGTTGGTCACCGGAGAGTTCAGGCGCAGGTCCACGCCCAGATCAACGATATCTTGTACTTCGCGCTCGACGATTTCGGAGGGCAGACGGAACTCCGGGACACCGAGGCGCAGCATGCCGCCCGCGACCGGCATGGCCTCGAAGACGGTCACGGGATAGCCCTCGCGGATGATATCTTGCGCCGCGGTCAGGCCGCATGGGCCGGCGCCGATGATGGCGACGCGCTGATCGGGGTGTTTGATTTCCACCGGCTCGACCGGCTTGCGCGGCTGACTGTAGACTTTGTCGGTCACGAAGCGCTTCAGGGCGCGGATGTTGATCGGTTCGTCCACCAGGCCGCGGTTGCAGGCCGTCTCGCAGCGGTGGTTGCAGATGCGCCCGCAAATGCCCGGGAAGGGGTTGTCCATCTTGATCACGCGCAGGGCGTCCTCGTAGCGTCCCTCGCGGATCAGGGCGATGTACCCCTGGGCGCGCTGATGGGCGGGGCAGGCGTCTCGGCAGGGAGCGATGCCGCGTTTCTCGATGGCAAAGGCGTTGGGCACGGCCTGAGGGTAGAGTTTGTAGGCCGCGCGTCGGGGGGCGAGGCCTTCGTTGAAGGGGTCGGGAATGATGACCGGGCAGGCTTTGGCGCAATCCCCGCAGGCGATGCACTTTTCGGGGTCAATGTAGCGTGGGTGGCGTTCGACAGTGACGGTGAAGTCCCCCGCTTGGCCGGTGACTTCGAGTACTTCGCTGTTGGTCAGGATTTCGATGTTTGGGTGGCGTCCGGTCTCGACGAGGCGCGGGGAAATGGTGCACATGGCGCAGTCGTTGGTGGGGAAGGTCTTATCGAGTTGCGCCATGTGTCCACCGATGGCGGAGTTCTTTTCAACGAGATAGACCTTGAAACCCTGTTCGGCCAGGTCGAGGGCAGCCTGCATTCCCGCGATTCCGCCGCCGACGACCATCGCCGCGCCAACAGGCGGTGAATTCTCAGGGGGTGCCCTACGGGTTCTCGTACTCATCACTGTTCCTCCGGCGAATTCCTGTGGCGAAGTGGATTACCTCTTGCGTTTCCTGCGGCCGCGAAAATCGGCTTCTTCGTCCTCCTCGGCGGTCACTTGTTGAGGAACGGCGGGTGGCCGAGGGGGCGTTTTGAGCGGGCTGGGGCCGAGTTGACGGATGCGCTCGGTCATGGTCTGTGCGGCGTTGGCGAAAGCATGTGCCTGACTACCTGACATGAAGAACATATCCAGGCGCTCGCTGCCCAGCCCGACCTCATCCAGGATTTTCTTGGCCCGCTTCACGCGCGCCAGGCCGCGTTCGTTACCGCGCACATGATGGCAGTTGCCGATAGGGCAGGCGACGATATAGACCCCGTCCGCGCCTTGCTCGAAGGCTTCCAGGATGTAGCGGATATCGGTCTTTCCGGAGCAGGGCATGCGGACGAATTTCACGTTGGCCGGGTACTGGAGTTGCATCGCCCCGGCGGTATCGGCGGCCATGTAGCCACAGTAGATGCAGTAGAAGGCGGTGATTTCCGGCTCGAACGAGGTGTCAGTCATGGTTTCTCTCGACGAAGATGGGTTCGAGGACGGGAGCCGGCGCGGGCGATGCCCACGCACCCAGTCCGTTGACCGAGCGGAGCATCATCTGCTCGTCGGTGTAGTTGACCAGTTGGATGGCGTTGGCGGGACACTCGCCGGTGCACGTGCCGCAACCCTGACATTGTGCCGGGTCAATCCACGCCGCGCCACCCAACCCGCCGACGCCGTGGCGTCCCTCGACCTGGATAACTTTGGGGATGCCGAAGGGACAGGTGCGCGTGCAGGTCAGGCAGCCGACGCACTTCTCCGGGTCCACCTGGGCGACGATGCCACCGAGATAGAGCGATTCCTGCGAAAGGAGGGTGAGGGCGCGTGCCGCGGCGGCCATGGCCTGGCTGATGCTCTCCTCGATGAATTTCGGGTAGTGCGCCATCCCTGCCAGGAAGATGCCCTCGCGCATGAAGTCCATCGGGCGCAGTTTGATCTGCGCTTCCTCGAAGAAACCTTCCGTGGAGAGCGGCACGCCCAACATGCGCGCCAGTTCTCGTGTCCCAGGGGAGGGTGTGACGGACGTGCTGAGAGGGATCAGGTCGGCGGGAAGTTCAACGGTTTGTTTCAAGGCCTGATCGTAGACGCGGACGAGCAAGTGGCCGTTTCGGTGGATCACCTCCGGCGGGTTCTCGTCGGTGTAGCGGATGAAGGTCGCACCCAGTCGCCGCGCCTCGGTGTAGTACTGCTCCCGGAAGCCATAGGTGACGATGTTTTTGTACAGAACGGTGACGCGGCAATCCGGGTTGAAGAGGCGCAGGCGGATGACGTTTTTCATTGTGTTCGTGCAGCAGACGCGCGAGCAGTAATCCGCTACGCCTTTGGGGCGAACACATTGGATCATCACCACGTTTTTCAGGGCGGCGATTTTTTCGGGGTGGTGGATGACCATTTCTTCCAGGTCTCGTTGCGTGACGACGCCCGGCAGGTCCAGCCAGGGATGGTTGCGGGCTTCGCGCGCGCCGGTGGCCAGGATGGTCACGCCATGCTCGATCTCGGTGATTTGCTCGCTGCCGTTGAGATTGCGCGTGCGCAAAGTGGCATGGAATTCACCCAGGTGACCGGTGTGTTGAACGACTTCTGTACGCAGGTAGGTGGTGATGCGTTTGTGCGCCCGCACGCGGTTGACCAGGTCGCGCAGCAGGCGTTGGGGGTTGACGCCCTCGGCGACGTAGTAGAGATCGAGGAGGTTGCCGCCCAGGCGTTCCTCGCGCTCGACGAGGTGAAC
>RFJH01000074.1 GCA_003694975.1 Anaerolineae bacterium
CACCGTATCGAGGCCCGTTTTAGCGCAGTGCCCGGTCTCGATACGCCCCTTCGGGGCTACTCGACCAGCGAACCGCGCATTTTTCGGATAGGTTCTTAGCAATTGGGCGCGCAGCCGGCACGCAGGATCAGCCGACCTTCTTCAATAAAAAGATTCCAGGAACCCGGTGTGAGGGTGAACACCGTGGATGCGCTGAAGTCTTTTTTCTTGCCGTCCACCCACGCCCAGGCAGTGTAGGCCCCCTGAGGGACGGTGGCACTGCTGCCATTGGTGAAGCGGAAACTCATGTAGCCGCATTCTCCCATCGTCGTTCGGACGTATAGAGAGAGCGTGACGGTGGAATTCTTGACGGTGTTGGTGAAGGCCAGTTTGACGCTGGGAGCCGACCATTTGGTGAGGGGTTGATTACACTCATCCCCACTGCCGCTAGAAGAGACAGGTGTGTTGGTCGGCGGCAGTGAGAAGGTAGTCGGTGTCACGATGGGCGTGGTCACCGCCAGGGGGGTGAACGTGGCGGTTGGGCTGGGGATGGCGGTCGGGGAAGGGGGAACGGGGGTTGGCGTGGGTGGTTGTGCTGCCTGAGTTTGTGCTGCCATGGTCATTGCCATGGCCACCGCCGTGCCCTGGGCATCAACCGGGCTTAACGTCGGTGCAGCAGGCGCTCCACACGCGCTGAGCAGAAAGGCCAGCATCAGCATCAAAGTCAAAGGTTTTCTCATTTTGTGCAATCTCCTTATTTTGTTTCAGGTATCACTATGTTTTACCACAAAATGCGCTTGTCAAGCTTTGCAGGGAGGGGTAAGATACCCTTATGTGGCAAGGGAAACAGATTCTCCGGCAGGTTCTCCTCCTGGGAGGGGTTTTCCTCCTGATCCTTCTGGTAATGGATTTTAACGCTCGTCTGGAAAATTTGAATCGCCTGGAGCGCAGCCTGAAGACGGTTCGCGCCGAAGCGACACAGGCTTCCCAGACTCAGGTTGCTTTGCAGACCGCGATCGCCTATGCCACCTCAGAGCAAGCCGTGGAGGAGTGGGCGCGCGAGGAGGCCGGTTATATTCAACCGGGAGACCAACCGGTCGTCCCGTTACCTGTGCCTGGCAGCACGCCCACCGCTACCCCCGTGCCGACGGTGACTCTCACGCCTGTGGAGAACTGGCAGGTGTGGTGGGAGTTGTTCTTTGGGGAGTAGAGAAAGAAAGATTGTGGTGCAAAGCGTACAGCCCCACTTCAAGTGGGGCTGTTCTGAGGGGATGGGGAGAGAACGCTATTCCTGTGGGTGGACGTGCCTGTGAGCCATCTCCTCGTCGGTGGCGTCGCGCAGGCCGACGACTTTTACACTGAAGTGCAACTCTTTGCCTGCCAGGGGATGATTGAAGTCCAGGCGGACTGTCTCATCACCCACCTCATGGATGCGCGCGTACATTGGACGTCCGGACTGATCGCTGACTTGCAGTTCCACGCCTTCTTTCAGAGGAATGCTGGGAGGGAAGCGATCGCGCGGCACATCTATGAAGGCTTCTTCGTCCACTTCGCCATAGCCGTCTTTCGCGGCAATGGTCACTTCCTTGCTCTCGCCGATGGCCATGCCGTACATTTCGCGTTCCAGGCCAGGGATAATGTTGCCTGCACCCTGAATGTACTCGAATGGCTCATGTCCTTCAGAACTATCAATCACTTCGCCGTCCACGCGCAGGGTGTACTCCATGGAGACTACCTGGCCGTCCTGGACTGTTTTGGGGTCACTCATTTGTATTTCCTTTCTAAATGTTCGTTCGCCGGCCGAGTGAACATGGGATGGCCGGGAACCTGTATACCCCCATTCTACTTTACTTTTGGGGAAATTGGGGAACGAATTTTGGACTTCTCACTCGCTGCGTGTGCCCGGAGCGATATAACGCACGCGCTTGAACGGCTTCACCCGCGCGCCGACCTCGTCTTTCAGGATGTTCCCTGAGACATGCATCAGTGTATCGTTGAAGTCAATGTCCTTGCCCATGCTGGCCAGGCAGGGATAGTGATGATGGAGCAGACCGGCTTTCTCCTCCGCATCGTCTGCGGAGACCCCGATCAACCCCTCGGCGACGAAACGCGCACAGCCACAGACCGTGTCCCGCTTCACCCGCGCCGCAGTGATGACTCGCGTCTCAGGGTCTACCTCGATCTCCAGTTCAGGTTGGCCAAAATATCGGGCGAATTCAGTGATGAGGGGACTTTCGTAGGTGATGCGCTCGCGGCGGGTGACGCCGAAATCGTGCTCCGTCAGAGAACACAGCGGCTTCGGCGTGGCGCAGGCCACGCCCATCCGTTCCAGCCAGCCGCGCAACTGTCGCGCCAGCCCACGCGGCAACCAGGCCTCGTTGTCCACCGGCGCGATGACGGCCTGTGCACCGGTCATCTTCGCCATATCGGGGATGAGTTCGGCGATACCCTTGTGCTCGCCGAAATTCAGGATCAAATCCGCCTGCGGCAGGTCTTCGGGCAGGAAATCTTCCGGGTAGTCGATGACGAGGGGGAATGCCGCCGGCGCCTGCCAGGTCTCGATATGCCAGGAGGCAGGGCCATGCTCCCGAATGTTCCTGACGTGGCGTTTGCCGTATTCCCCGGAGACGATTGCCAGTATGTTCATCGTGTATATCCTGTTTTTGAAACCCGTAAGACACAGGGGGGTCGCGCGGCGTCGATCAGCCCTTGAGGAAGAGGGCAATCGCTTCGATGTGGTACGTTTGAGGGAAAAGGTCGAAAGGGGTGACTTGTTCCAAATGATACCCGGCGCGGACGAAGCGCGCCGCGTCGCGCGCCAGGGTGGAGGGGTCACAGGAGACGTAAATCAGCGTGGGCGCGCCCGAGGCGGCGATCGCGTCCACCACGCGTCGGTCCAGGCCGGCGCGTGGCGGATCGACCAGGACGAGGTCCGGTCGCGCTTCGATGTGCGGAATCACCTCCTCAGCGCGTCCTTCGTATAGTTCCACGTGGTCGAATTCGTCCAGGTTGACAACGAAATCCTCGCAGGCGGACGGGGAAGATTCCACGCCGATCAGACGTTCACAGCGTGGCGCGAGGAAGGCGCTGAACAACCCCACGCCACAGTAAACGTCCATCACGGTGTTCACGTCTTCCGGCAAGAGGGCAAGTATGTGGTTGACCATCTTCTCTGCCATGACGGTGTTGACCTGAAAGAACGAGGCCGCCGAGACGTTGAACGGACAACCGAGGACTTCTATTGTGATGTGGCTTTCCCCGGCCAGGACGACCGCGTCCTCATCGAAGAGATGGACGACAGAGATGCCGGCCTCGAGTGCCACTTCAGGTGGCGTGGGGTCATTGGATGCCAGGACGAGCATCGGGCTGTCTGTGCCCAGGCGTAAGGCGACGCGCTCGATGGCCGTGTCCGGCTCGAAGTCCAGTTGTGGCCAGAGAGCGTTGAGCGGTTCTTCGGGCAGGTGGCATTCTCGGATGGAGAGGACGCTTTCCGGTTTCCCGGCACCCATAAACCCCAGTTTGCCTTCCGGCGTGAGATGGAATTGGATGTGGTTGCGGTAATTCCAGGGATGAGGACAGGTGACGATGGGCTGCACGGGCGGGGCGTTGAATTTGGCGATGCGTTCCAACTGGTCGCGCAGGATGTTTTCTTTGGCCTGTGCCTGGGTTGGATAGGACATGTGCTGGTAGTGGCACCCACCACAGTCGCCAAAGTGCGCACAACGCGCCGGAATGCGCTCTGCAGCAGGTTGAAGCACTTCGAGAAGTTCGGCGCGGGCGTAGCCGCGCTTCTCCTCCACCAGGCGGATGCGCACTTTCTCCCCCGGCAGGGCGAAAGGGACGAAGACGGCGCGCCCATCGGGGAGGCGTCCCAGTGCCTCGCCGCCGTAGGCCAGGGTGGTGAGAGTGATTTCGTGCTCGTTCATGGGGGAGGAGATGGGGTCAGATCCGCTCGCGGTACAGTTTCCACAGGCTCCCCAGCACATCGTCCAGGCGGGCAGCCAGGAGGTCGGGGGTATTCGTGGTCACGTCGTCCTCGTTTTCGAAGACGGCGTAGGGGACGGAGAAGCCGTTGATGGTCAGGAAACCGCTGGGGTCCGGGGCGATGCGCTCGAAGTCATCGTCGCCGTAGAGCCGTTTCAACTTCTCGTCCGGCAAAGCGTGTTCAAGGATGCTATCGGGGCGGTTGGGGTTGTAGCGGCGGCGGTTTTTGCGCAGGGACTCGGCGAAGGAGACTTTTACGTACACGATGGCGGCGCGGGTAAGGATCTCATCGGAGAGGTGCTGGAAAGCCTGGGCGTAACCGCCGTGTTCGCTGCCGCGAGAGAATTCGATCAGGGCGGTATGCCCGTCGTGGTAATTGGGGTGATCGCGCACCAGTTTGTGATATTCAAGGCTCAGGCGCTCGATGAGCAGGTGCCACAGGTCATTGTGGAGGAAATAGCCCTCCGAATCGGTGTGCAGACGGGGGCGGTGGAATTTCTTCTCCAAGAGATGGTCTTCCTCAAACCAGGCCCACAGCATGGGGAAGTCATCGAGCACGTCCAGTTCGCCGATGTGGTAGCGCCGGCGTTCCTGCGGAGGGAGATGGCTGAGGAAATCAATGATCTCACTCTTTCCGGAGGCCGGACGACCGATCAGGATGAGGATATCGAAGATGTCTGTACTCATGATTTCCGGGATGGTCGTTGCCGGATGAATTCTTCCAGCGCCGTCAGGAGTTCCTCGATGTGATGCGGTTGGGTCTCTCCCATGTGAGCGATGCGGAAGGTTTTGTTCTTGAGAGGGCCGTAGCCGTTGGCGATGCGCATTTCCCGTTCCATGAGGAAGGCGTTCAGGGCGGCGATGTCCCAATCATGTGTGTTGACGATGGTTGTGACGGTGTGGGAACGATAACCCTCCGGAGCGAAGACCGGCATGCCGTGTGCTTCCGCCCAGGTCTGGACACGGCGCGCCATGGCCGCGTGGCGCGCGAAGCGGGCGTCCAGCCCTTCTTCGAGGATGCGGTCGAGTTGGCGGTCGAGGGCGTAGATCAGGGAGATGGCCGGGGTGGCGGGGGTGGAGTCCTTCAGGCGGTGCTTTTCCAGGCGGACCAGGTCGAAGTACCAGCCACGATCGGGCACCGTCTCTGCTTTCTGCAGGGCGCGGTCGGAGACCGCCGCGAGGGCCAGACCCGGCGGCAGGGCGAGGCATTTTTGCGAGGAGGTGAAGACCATGTCCAGGCCCCAGGCGTCCATCTCGATTTTCGCACCGCCCAGGGAGGAGACCGCGTCCACGGCGATGAGCGTATCGGGGCGTGTGGCACGGACAGCCTCGGCCACTTCGCGGACGGGGTTCTGCATGCCGGTGGAGGTCTCGTTGTGGACCAGTACGACGAGTTCGTAGGGCGTTTTTTGCAGGGCGGCGGCGACAACTTCGGCGGCGATGGGTTCGTCCCACTCGAAGGTCAGTTTGTCGGCGTTTTTGCCGTTGGTGGTGGCCACCTGGAACCAGCGTTCGGCGAAGGCGCCGTTGGCGCATACCAGGATGCGCTCACGGGCCAGGTTGCGCACAGCGGCTTCCTGAAAGCCGGTGCCGGAGGAGGCCATCAGGAACACGCGGTGACGAGTGAAGAACAGTTGTCGGGCTTTTTCAGCAGCACGGCGGTGGATGGCCTCGTATTCCGGACTGCGGTGCGGGAGCATGGGCTGCGCCTGGGCTTGCAGCACCTCGTCGGCCACGTCTACGGGGCCAGGAACGAACATGTGGGGCATGGGCATTGCTCCCTGAGTGGATGAGGGTCAGCGCAGGAAGAAGGAGAGGACGACCAGGATGAGGAAGAATGTCCCGGCCAGAGTTCCGATGCGTTTCAAGTCTTGTTTGATGGGGGTGTAATCGGGGTTGAACTCCACCTCGCGGCGAGTAGCGAAGGTGGTGGAAGACGACGAGCGGCGTTGGCGTTTGCGCTTTTTGGCCATGTTTGCTCCTTTCATGGGGATTGGAGTTTGGCGAAAACAACGATGCGTTGTTTATCTACCAGATAAGGGTAGCAGGAGATGAGCGTGACGGTTGGTTCGTTGGTGGGTGCCATAACCTCAACGGCGGTCGGTTCGACGATTTCGGTGCGGATGACGATGTACACGTATTGGCGTTGCTGGGTGTAGAGGATGACCTGGTCGCCGGGTTGGAGTTTATCGAGATGGCGGAAGAGTTCGCCGAAGATGTCGTTGTGCGCCGAGAGGACGACGTTGCCGTTTTCACCCGGATTGGCCGAGCCGATATGTTGCCCGACGCCCTTTTTCAATTGCTCCCAGCCATCACCCATGACAACAGGAGCGTCCACGCCGATGGCCGGGATCTGTATGCGAATGGCCTGCTCTGCGCTGGGGGTGGGGATGGGCAAGTCGGCCAGGGATTGGACGAGTGGGCGGAGGTGTTCGGGAATTTCGGCTTCGTTCGGACGTGCTCCACCCGGTGATGTCGGTGGGGTGTGGCCGGATGGCAGCACTACGGCCATAATCAGCGGCGTGGGTGTGGGGGAGGGTTGTTCGAGGGCCGCTGCCACCTCGCGATTGAGGTCGCGTAGAATGTTCAGGCCGTTGAAGAGCACCAGGATCAGCCCCACAACGGCGAGCACCTCCACGGCCAACAGGACGCGGTCCAGCCAGGTGCGGCGCGCGCGACGGGGACGAGGGCGTGTGTCCTCGTCGGCTGTCTCGACCACCGGCGCAGAGACCAGGCTGTCCAGCGAGGTCTGGGAGACATCGGGGGTCAGTGTGAGCGCGCGCCCGGTACGGCGGAAGCGTTCTAATCGCTCTTGGCGAGCGCGGCGACGCTTTTCGACCAGCAGACGGCGCAGTTCTTCCAGAGAAAGGTCTTCCGGCGACTTACGACGAGGCATGGCAGGGGGATTATACCCTTTTCCCGTTGCTTCGGGCTTAAAAACATCACGCCCTGGAAGTCACTCCCAGGCGTGTGTGGTCTGGTGAAGGCTCCTGGCCCAGGACTCGAACCTGGAACCTAGCGGTTAACAGCCGCCCGCTCTGCCAATTGAGCTAGCCAGGAAGGCGCTTGGGATTATACCTCAAGCCCGTTGGCTGTCAAGCACGTTTCGACAGTGGACAGTACATGAATGCCCCCGACAGTTGGCGCCAATAGGGCCTCCAATCCAGAAACGATTTCCGGTTGTGTTCGGGGAAAAGCGATCGAGCAACCAGGCCATAACTTTTTGCCTGCAAAGGGGTAACTACATTATGTATGTGCGACGTATCTGGCAGGTGTCCTCAAGAAAGATGACAAACGGAACTGATGTTCCCGCCTGAGATGTGTCATAATTTGGTTGGCTCTGTGGTTCTATCTGTTTCTCTTCAGGAGGTTGTATGTCTCGGATTACTCGTGAGGATGCGTTAGAGTATCACCGGCTGGGAGGAAAGCCGGGGAAGATTGCCATTGTTCCGACCAAGCCGATGGACACGCAGCGAGATTTGAGTCTGGCGTATTCCCCGGGTGTGGCCGAACCGGTGCTTGAGATCGAGAAGGATGCCAGTCTGGCGTATGAATATACATCCAAAGGCAACCTGGTGGCGGTGATCTCGAACGGAACGGCCATTCTCGGCCTGGGCGACCGCGGTGCGCTGGCAGCCAAGCCGGTGATGGAGGGAAAGGGGGTGCTCTTCAAGAAGTTCGCCGATGTGGACGTATTCGATATCGAAGTAAACACCCACGACCCGGACGAGTTCATCCGCGTGGTGGCTGCCATCGCCCCCACCTTCGGCGGCATCAACCTGGAGGATATCAAGGCCCCGGAGTGCTTCTATATCGAGGAGACGCTCAAGGGAATGCTCGATATTCCCGTCTTTCACGATGACCAGCACGGCACGGCCATCATTTCAAACGCCGGTTTGCTCAACGCCCTGGAGATTGTAGGGA
>RFJH01000075.1 GCA_003694975.1 Anaerolineae bacterium
CACCGTATCGAGGCCCGTTTTAGCGCAGTGCCCGGTCTCGATACGCCCCTTCGGGGCTACTCGACCAGCGAACCGCGCATTTTTCGGATAGGTTCTAAGGGGAATCCTCTTGATCTCGATTTTCTGAGAACTTTTGCATGCTCATATATGCTTCTGGTACAATCAGTAACATGGCCTCAGAATCCCCCATTTTCACCATCCGTGACTTAAACTTCTACTATGGTCAGAAGCGCGCCCTCTCGCAGATCAACATGGATATCCTGCCGCGCCGCGTGACGGCATTAATCGGCCCTTCGGGGTGCGGCAAATCCACTTTCCTGCGCTGCCTGAACCGCATGAATGACACCATCCCGGGTACGCGTCTGGAAGGGCGCGTTCTTCTTGAGGGGCAGGATATCTACGCTCCGGACGTAGACGTGGTCACTTTGCGGCAACGGGTAGGAATGGTCTTTCAGAAACCGAATCCCTTTCCCCAATCTATCTTTGATAATGTGGCTTTTGGCCCGCGCATCCTGGGCATGGTGGAAGGGCGTGACCATCTGGAAGGAATCGTCGAACACGCGTTGCGCCAGGCAGCGTTGTGGGACGAGGTAAAGGACAAGTTAAAAGAGAACGCTCTGAGCCTGTCGCTGGGACAGCAACAACGCCTGTGTATTGCGCGTGTGATCGCTGTGCGCCCTGAGGTAATCTTGATGGACGAATCAACGTCCGCCCTGGACCCTATCGCGACCGGCCACATTGAAGACCTGATCGCCGATTTGAAACAGGATTACACCATTGTCATCGTGACACATAACATGCAACAGGCGGCACGTGTCTCGGATTACACCGGCCTGTTCTGGCTGGGCGAACTGATCGAATTCTCAGCCACCACCGAAATGTTCACCCGTCCCAAAAACGAACTTACCGAGGCCTACCTGACCGGCAGAATGGGCTGAAAAAGCGCGTCCTTGCTTGAGGTGCCTCGGGGGACATTGCAGTATAATGGCTTCGTATGTCCATCCTGGCCGACAAAACAATCCTGCTCGGTGTGACCGGCTCCATCGCTGCCTATAAAGCGGCTGCTCTGGCCTCCAAACTGACTCAGGCCGGTGCACAGGTGGACGTTGTGCTCACACCGGGCGCGGAGAAGTTCGTCACGCCGCTCACCTTCCAGTCCGTGACCGGCCGGCGCGCCTACACAGAGGCTGATTTGTGGGGGAATGAGGCACACGTCTTACACGTTGGGCTGGCGCGTCGGGCCGATGTGTTCCTCATCGCTCCTTGCACGGCGAACACCCTCGCCAAACTGGCACATGGCGTGGCCGATACCCTGCTTACGGTCGCCGCGCTGGCAGCAAAGTGTCCCCTCGTCATCGCTCCGGCCATGGACGCCGGCATGTACGCCCATCCGGCAGTGCAGGAGAACGTGCGTTTGCTGTGCGAGCGAGGCGTTGTTCTGGTTGGCCCGGCGGAGGGACATCTGGCCTCCGGCCTGCATGGGCTGGGACGTATGAGCGAACCGGAGGAAATCATCGGTCATCTCCGCCTCGTCCTGGGGCGTCACGGACCTCTGGCCAGGCACAAGGTGGTCGTCACCGCCGGAGGGACGCAAGAGCCTCTCGATCCGGTACGTTACCTGACAAACCGCTCTTCTGGAAAACAAGGCTACGCCCTGGCGCAGGCTGCTCTCGATGCCGGCGCCCAGGTGACTCTGGTTACCGCTCCCACCTGCCTGAAGCCCCCGGTCGGCGCGCGGGTGGTGTCCGTGCGCACCGCCCAGGAAATGCTCGATGCCGTCCTGGAAGAGGCCTCTCACGCCGATGCTCTGCTCATGGCGGCTGCCGTGGCCGATTTCCGCCCGGCACAGGTCCCGGAGGAGAAAATCACCAAACGAGATGGTATCCCCTCGTTCACGCTGGAGGCCACGGCGGACATTCTGAGGGCGCTTGCCGAACGCAGAGAGGCCGGTGCGAAGCAACCGCACGTCGTGATCGGCTTTGCTGCCGAAAGCCGGGACTTGCTCGAGAACGCCCGAAACAAGTTGCGCGCCAAACGCCTTGATATGATTGTCGCTAACGACATTTCGGCCCCCGATGCCGGATTTGCCGTTGAGACAAACCGCGTCACCCTCATTTACGCCGACGGCAAGCAAGAAGCCTTGCCCTTGATGAGCAAGGCCGAGGTGGCGGAAGCCATCGTCGCGCGCCTCGCCAAACTGCTGGAGTAGCCCCTCATGCGCATTCTGGTCATTTCCGATATCCATGCCAATTACATCGCCCTGGAGGCCGTGCTCGCCGATGCCGGGAAGGTAGATGCCGTCTGGTGTCTCGGTGACATCGTTGGCTACGGCCCCGATCCGAACGCCTGTATCGAGCGCGTGCGCGAGTTGCCGGGGCTGACCTGCGTGCTGGGGAATCACGATATGGCCGTCCTGGGGAAAGTTCCGCACACGGCGTTTAATGTAGATGCACGGCGTTCCCTGGCCTGGCAGGAACGAGTCTTGATGGCCGATAACATGGATTTTTTGCGTTCCCTGCCGCACACTGTCCAGGTGCGGGATCACGTCTCTCTGGTACACGGGAGTCCGCGCGATCCGATCTGGGAATACATCCTGAACACATTGACAGCACGCATCAACTTTCGTCTCCTCGAGACCCCATGGTGTTTCGTTGGGCACACGCACGCACAGTCCATCTTTCGCTGGGATGAAAAGAAACAGCGCGTCTATCTGGACATCCCCCGTCCCGATGAACCGCTGACACTCCCCGAACGCGCCATCCTGAACCCGGGTTCCGTCGGTCAACCCCGCGATCGGGACCCGCGCGCCGCCTACGCCATCTACTACCCGGAGACGAAGATCTGGGAACCACACCGCGTAGAGTACGATATCGAGGCCGTGCAGCAACGTATTCGCGAGGCCGGGTTGCCGTTGAAACACGCCCTCCGCCTCGCCGAAGGTTGGTAACCAAAGAGTATTCCGGGAACCTCCCCGACCACAGGAACGTCTTCTGTAAGAGTAAGAGGAATTTGCCCTTTCCCGGTCAAGGAGGAGAAGTCATGAAACGCACACTGTTCGTTTCGTCGCTCTTGATCATCCTGCTCGTTGCTGCCTGCGCGCCGTTGTTGGCGGCCAGGCCAGTGCCGTCGCCGGCCGAGAAGATGCACCCCTCATATGCCGAACCTGCGGTAGGCGGCGCGGCTCCGGAGATGGTCGAATCGGGGCCTCCCGCTCCCCTCCCGCCAGCGGCATCCGAGAAAGCATCCGACGTGGTGGGTGTGCCCTACGATGCCAGTCAGCCCCCTGTGCAGGAACGCCTGGTAATCAAGACTGCTGAACTCGCCATCGTGGTCTCCAACCCGGCGGTGAAAATGGAAGAAATTCAAAGAATGGCCGAGGAGATGGGAGGCTTCGTCGTCTCGTCCAACCTCTATCAGACCTATTTGCGCGGAGGGGGCACGGTGCCGGAGGGGTCGATCACCGTGCGCGTCCCGGCAGAGAAACTGCACGATGCCCTGGCACAGATTAAGAGCAATGTCGTTGATGTTCGTTCCGAGAGCATTTCCGGCCAGGATGTGACCGCCGATTACGTGGATTTGCAATCCCGTCTGCGCAATCTGGAAGCCGCCGAAGCCCGCCTGACGGAAATCATGGAGCAAGCGGAAAAGACGGAGGACGTGCTGGCCGTCTTCGAGC
>RFJH01000076.1 GCA_003694975.1 Anaerolineae bacterium
ACCGTTTCAATGCCGTTCTTGCGCGCCACTTCGAGCATGGCCTGAGTATCGGCGTTGATGCTGCGGTGCTTGAAACCGTTGCCGCTGAAGGTTGTCATGGCTTATGCTCCTTTCTTGCCGTTCGTGTTCAGATGAGTCACGGCTGCGCCGAAGCCCCGCCAGGCAGTGACATTGGCCGGGACGGCTTCGATCTGTGTGCTGACCTGGCCAACGGCCACCGAGACGAACTCCGAGTAGCGTGTGCGGGAGGCTTTGACCAGTTCGTTAATCTCGCCGAATTGCAACGCTTCTACCTTGCATGTCTCTACGCAGGCCGGGATCTGCCCCTGACGTTGACGGTCAATGCAGTGGTCGCATTTAAGCGCAACCGCCGCTTTCTCGGGCGCGGCGGGGGAAGCATGATAACTGATGACGTCGAAGGGGCAGACCATGGCGCACATGCCGCAGGCGATGCACTTGCGCGCTTCGATGAGCACGATATCGGGATAGTCCGATGGGCGATAGATTGCTCCCGTCGGGCAGGCCGTCATGCACGGTGCCGGGTTGCAATGGCGGCACTTATTCGGGAACGACGTGTTCATCGTCAGGCCCGGTTCGACATGGATGCGAGGTTTCGGCGCGGGTGACTCGAAAACGGCCAGGAAGAGGTTCTTACTCTCTGAATGGGCTACTGCACAGGCAGCCTCACATTGCCGGCAGCCAATGCAGCGTTCTGGGTGAACGAAGACCGTTTTCATTCCCGAGTTCCTTTCTTCTCTTCAAGCCGAAGTGTTTTCTACGATGTCCCACGTTGCCGGTATGGCAGCGCGGGAAGAGACCTTTGCAGTGGGGAAAGAGACGCGAACGATTGTGATGCGCGACACCTCCTTTCTCCAGGCATAGTTCCCCCGCTCCCTGGTAAAACGTGTGGCATTTCTCCTCATACTGATCTTGCACCGGAGCACCCGAGAACGGAACATTGCCTTGCCGCAGCAGGCGAGATGCTGGGCTGCACGTTCTTTTGGGTTCCCGGCGCGTTTGCTCCTCAGCGCTATTGTATAACGACAGTGTGTGGCCGTTCAACTGATAATTGTCACTTTTTCCTTTCCCTCGACTCACCTTTTGCTTTTGTGATAGGATTCGGCTGCCTGGAAACACCCTTCGTTGGAGGGCGAAAGGCAACTTTTTGTCTCCGAGGTTTGCTATGTTCGATGTGTCCGATTCCGAAATCCTTCCCCTCTCCCGTGAGCACATTTTCTTCACCTGGTCGGCACAGGCGAGGGTGAATCCAATCCCGGTGAAACGCGCCGAAGGGGTGTATTTCTGGGACATTGAGGGGAAGCGCTACCTGGACTTCAACTCGATGACGATGTGCGTCAACATCGGTCACGGCGATCGGCGCGTGATCGAGGCCATGAAGCGTCAACTGGACGAACTGCCCTACACCGCGCCCGGCATGACGAACCGCATCCGCGCCCTGGCGGGCAGGGTGGTGAGCGAGGTCACACCGCATCGCGCGCTGACCAAGGTCCTCTTCACCCTCGGCGGCGCGGACGCGAACGAGAACGCCATCAAACTGGCGCGCGCCTATACGGGACGCTTCAAAATCCTGACCCGCTACCGCTCTTACCACGGCGCGACCGCCGGGGCGATGGCCCTGACCGGTGACCCACGCCGCACGGCCTGGGAACCCGGCGTGATGCCCGGCGTGGTGCACTTCCTCGACCCTTACCGCTACCGCTCGACGTTCCACCGCACCAACCCGGATATCTCCGAGGCGGACTTCGCCCAGGATTATCTCAATCACCTCGAAGAAATCATCCGCTACGAGGGACCGGAGACCATCGCGGCCATCCTGATCGAACCGGTCACGGGGACGAATGGGGTCATCATCCCGCCGGAGGGGTATTTGCAAGGGGTGCGCGCCTTGTGCGATCAGTACGGCATCCTCCTCATCGCCGATGAAGTGATGAGTGGCTTCGGTCGCACGGGGAAGTGGTTTGCCGTAGAGCATTGGGATGTGGTGCCGGATATCATCACCATGGCGAAAGGGCTGACATCGGCCTACGCGCCGCTGGGAGCGGTGGCGATGAAGCCGGAGATCGCGGCGTATTTCAACGAGCGTGTCTATTGGGGCGGGCTGACGTACACGTCCCATCCCGTCTCGCTGGCGGCGGCGGTGGCGAACATCCGCGTCATGCAGGAGGACCACCTGGTCGAGCGCGCGGCACGCCTGGGTCCGGTGTTGAGGCGCATGTTGAACGATCTGGGGGAGGCACACCCCTCGGTCGGGGAGGTGCGTTCGATTGGGTTGTTCGGCGTCATCGAGTTGGTCAAGAACCGGAAGACGAAGGAGCCGATGTCGCCCTGGAACCGTTCCAGTCCGCCGATGGAGGCGTTGCGCTCGTACTGCCTGGAACACGGTCTTTTCCTGTACACGCACTGGCACACGGTGTTGATCATCCCGCCGTTGGTGATTACAGAGGAGCAACTCGCCGAGGGGATGGCCATTCTGGATCGGGCGCTGCGGATCACGGATGAGGCGGTGGAGGAGGTGTAACTTTTTCCCTCTTTCCGCATCTGATACAATGGCATTAATCCCGAATACTATTCCACGCGAGGAGTGTGTACAATGAGTGAGAAGATCAATATCGAACCTCTGGGCAATCGTGTGCTGGTCCGTCCCATTGAGCAAGAAGCGAAGACGTCCAGCGGGATCCTCTTGCCCGAAACGGCGAAAGAGAAGCCCCAGATGGGGGAAGTGATGGCCGTGGGCGATGATGAGGAGATGCCGGTCAAGGTGGGGCAGAAGGTGCTTTTCCCCAAGTACACCGGCACGGAGATCAAACTGGATGGCGTCGAGTACATCATCATGGACGCCACCGATTTGCTGGCCGTTGTGAAGGATAAATAACATTTGCTGTTGCGGGCGGCGCGCGAGAGGCGCCGCCCGACCTGACAGCGTGGGAGACGATATGGTTGAACTGAATTTGACGAATCTGGGCGCTTCCGACGCGGGCGAGGGGAAGGTGCACAAGGTGCTCATCCTGGGCTCCGGCCCGGCCGGCCTGACGGCGGCTCTCTACGCGGCGCGCGCCGAACTGGAACCGCTCGTTCTGACCGGCATGGAACTGGGTGGCCAGGCCGCACTGACCTATACCATTGAAAACTATCCCGGCTTCCCCGATGGCGTCGGTGGCAGCGAACTGGGGGAACTCTTCCAGAAACAGGCCGAGCGCTTCGGTGCGAAGATCGAGTTCGATACCGCCCGGGCGGTGGACCTTTCACAGCGCCCCTTCCGCATCACGGGCGAGAACGGCAAGTATCTGGCCGAGACGCTGATCATCGCCACCGGTGCCAGCCCGAATCACCTCAACGTGCCCGGCGAGCAGGAATTGACCGGTCGCGGCGTCTCGTATTGTGCCACTTGCGATGGCTGGTTCTTCAAGGATAAGAAAGTCGTCGTGGTCGGCGGCGGCGATAGCGCCCTCGAAGAAGGCCTTTTCCTGACGCGCTATGCTACCTCGGTGACTGTGATTCATCGCCGCGATCAACTGCGCGCCGGCCCCGTCCTGCAAAAGCGTGCCTTTGCTCACGAGAAGATCGATTTCATCTGGGATACGGTCGTCACCGAGATTGTCGGCACGGACAAAGTGGAAGCCGTCCAACTGAAGAACGTCAAGACGGGCGAGGAATCCACCTTTGAGACGGACGGGGTGTTCATCTTCATCGGTCACACGCCGAATACGCAGTTGTTCAAGGGGCAGTTGGAGATGGACGAGCGCGGCTATCTGAAGGTGGATTCCCGGATGCGTACCAGCGTCCCCGGTGTGTTCGCGGCGGGCGAGGCAGCCGATCCACACTACCGCCAGGTCATCACCTCGGCGGGGATGGGCGCTGCGGCGGCCATCGAGGCCTATCGTCTCCTGGAGAGCGAGAGTGCGTAATCCCGTCCTTGTAGGGCGTAATATGGAGAGGTTCATGGTATCTCATAGGATGCCGCGAACCTCTCATTGTTTTATGGGAGACGCTTTCCGGATGCGTGCTCGTGTCACACAAAAAATGTGACAAATGGGACTATCTCACTCTCGAAGTTTATAGTATAGTCCTTCACGTTTCATTTCTTGCTGGAGGATGAAAATGAAAGGTAAAGTTTCTATTATCGGTGCCGGCATGACCGGCTCCACGACAGCACACTGGCTGGCGGAGCGAGAAATCGCCGATCTGGTGCTGGTAGATATCGTGGAAGGAATGCCCCAGGGCAAAGCCCTGGATTTGCAGGAAGCCTTGCCCATTATCGGCAAGGACGTGACGGTGGTCGGGAGCAACGATTACGAGGCCACCTCCGGCTCGGATATCGTGGTCATCACGGCGGGACTGCCGCGCAAGCCGGGGATGTCGCGCGAGGATTTGCTTGCCAAGAACGCAAATATCGTCGCGAATGTGACGCGCGAAACGCTTAAATACTCCCCGGAGGCCATCTTCATTGTTCTGACCAACCCCTTGGACACGATGGCCTATCTGACGATGAAGGTGGGCAACCTGCCACCGCATCGCGTGGTGGGACAGGCCGGCATCCTGGATTCGGCGCGTATGCGCGCCTTCGTCGCTATGGAGACCGGGGTCAGCGTGGAGAATATCCATTGCTACGTGCTCGGTGGACATGGCGATTCGATGGTCCCCCTGACGCGCCATTCCAATATCGCCGGTGTCCCCTTGCGGGATTACATCCCTGAGGAGAGACTGGCCGCCATCGTGGAGCGCACGCGCAAAGGTGGCGGGGAGATCGTCAGTCTGCTGAAGACCGGCTCGGCATACTACGCGCCGGCTGCGGCCCTCGCTCAGATGGTAGATGCCATTCTCAAAGATAAGCACCTGATCGTCCCGGCGGCAGCGTATATGCAAGGGGAGTATGGCTTGAGCGATATTTTCTTCGGTGTGCCTGTGATGCTGGGGCGCAAAGGCGTGGAAAAAATCATCGAATACGACCTGGACGATGACGAACGCGCTGCCCTGGAGAAATCTGCGGAGGCGGTGCGTCAGTCCATTGCGACCTTGCATGAGTTGATGGATTTGTCGTAGTCTCCATCTCCAAGACGCTGAGTGGGGTGGTCTTCTCACCACCCCGCTACACTATTTTAGCGACCTGAGAGGTTGAATTCTATCTTAAGGAGAGCAACAATGATCGTGCATGATAAGATCGCGGCGATTCTGCCAGAGTGGCGCGAGCGTGTCAAACGCCTGGTAAAAGAACATGGTGACGTCGTCGTAGATCAAGTGACCGTTCGCCAGATTTACGGCGGAATGCGCGGTGTGAAGAGCCTGGTGACGGACATCTCGTTCGTTGACCCGGACCAGGGCATCCGCTTCCGGGGCTATACCATCCCTGAAGTTCTGGAGAGACTACCCAAACCGGATGGCGCCGAGATGCCCTACGTGGGCGGTCTGTACTATCTCTTACTGGTCGGTGAGATGCCGACGAAGGACGACGCCCTGGCGGTGGAGAACGAGTGGAAAGCCCGCAGCGTCGTGCCGCAACACGTCTTCGATGTCTTGCGCGTCCTGGCGCCGCTGGCGCACCCGATGCAACTCTTCTCCCAGGCGGTGTTGTCTTTGCAGTCGTCCTCCCTGTTCACACGCAAATACCACGAGGGCATGACCAAAGATGAATATTGGGGCCCTATGTTGGAGGACAGCCTGAACCTGACCGCCAAACTGCCCACCCTGGCGGCGTTCGTCTACAACCTGAAGTACCGCAGCGGCGCCGTCCCGCACCCGGACCCGGACCTGGACTGGGCGGCCAACTTCGCCCACATGATCGGTGTGGACGATCCCGAATACTACGACCTGGCGCGCCTGTACTTCATTCTACATTCCGACCATGAGAGCGGCAACGCCAGCGCTCACGTGACGCATCTGGTAGCCTCCACGCTTTCGGATATCTACTACGCGTTCTCCGCCGGCATGAATGCTCTGGCCGGCCCCCTGCACGGCCTGGCGAATCAGGAGACGCTGCGCTGGCTGCTGGGCGTCTACGAGAAGTTCCAGGGCGTGCCGACGCGCGAGCAACTGCGCGAATACGCCTGGGATACCCTCAACGCCGGGAAAGTCATTCCGGGCTACGGCCATGCCGTGTTGCGCGTGCCCGACCCGCGCTTCTGGGCGCAGTTCGAGTTTGGGAAGCGCCATATGCCGGATGACGATCTCTTCCGCCTGGTTTCCCTGGTCTACGAGGTGGTGCCGGAGGTACTCAAGGAGCAGGGGAAGGCGCGCTATCCAATCCCGAACGTGGATGCCATCAGTGGCACATTACAGTACCACTACGGCGTGCGCGAGTTCGATTTCTACACCGTACTCTTCGGTGTGGGCCGTGCGCTCGGCGTGACGGCCAACGCCGTCTGGGCACGCGCCTTGGGGCAGCCCATCGAGCGTCCCAAGTCCGTGACGACGGCCATGCTGGAGGAACTCGTGGCAGGGAAGTGATCTTGCCTTCGCCGCGCGAAAGAGAGCCCCGGCAGTCTCCAGGCTGCCGGGCTTTTTCTTTACCCCTGCTCACAAGCGGACAGCGGCGATATCTGCGCCTCCTTCCGGTCAAAGCGCGCACCGACCTCCGCATCCCGCTGTGCACGCCCCTTCGATGAACTCAGGGCAGCGTCCTCCACCACCTCCGCCACGCTCTCGCCCACCGAAGGAACGCTCCCCTCCCTCAGCGCCTTCTCCCGCTGCGCAACCTGGTATGCCCACCCAATCGCCTTCCACCGCGCACAGTGGCTACATCCATAGTAACGCGCCCTTCTTTACCTCGCTGCTTTCCCAAACACGTGGTTTCGCTCAACCCAACCCAAAGCGGAGTGTCGTCTATTCGGAAGCAGTGCGTCCATCTTTTTACATGTTGATTCCGACTCATTATGGGGTCTCGGTTTGGGGCCCAGTCGGCGTCGGACACAAATACTCCCTATCCAGAAACTCTTTTCCCAATACGGTTTCCACATCCAGCAGATAGATTCCTCCCTTCCACTCGAAAGCAATCCAGTGGCCATCCGGCGACCATAACGCTCCAGTTACTTCTTCACCGGGAAGAATGGGAAATACACATTGTCCATCAGATGAGACTATCATTAACTGATGAGCATACCCGTCCACATAAGATAATAACTGTCCACTCGGAGACCAGGAGGGCATGTAACTATACCCTCTGGAAGTCAGTCGGCTCATTCGTTTTGTTGTTATATCCATCACATACATATTGGCGGTCTCAGGGTCTTGAAACAAAGAAAACGCAATTTTTTGCCCGTCAGGTGACCACGATAGCCAGGGAAGAATTCGCGTACCTTCAATGATTTCTTCTCCTGAGGCTCCATTGACCAGCTGAATTCCATCAGATTTACCTGCCTCATCATAATGAATAAACACCATCAAATTTCCATCAGGAGACCAAGTTGCAATCCGAACGTGCTGCAAGAATGAATGCGTGCCTGGCAAATTACCTATGAGTTCTCTTTCCATGTTTTTTTCATTACCCACATTGACCAGCTGTATTCCACTTCTACCAACATAGCTATCATAGGCGTAATAAGCAATTCGCCCATTGGGTAGCCAATCCATAGCAAGCACAGTTCCTCTACTTGTCTCTAGCAACACTCTCTGTGTACCACTGCTTGCATCCACTAAGTAGATGCGCGATATTCTTTTGGTATGCACACCAAGGACTAAATAGTTTACTGCAAGCATTGTGCTGTCAGGTGACCAGGCACCCAACGTATATCCCGGCCCAAGGGGAGGCAGAAGATTATGTGCATAGGGAAGTTCCAGCAATCCCGGCGAAGGGGTAACCGATGATGTGGCACTTTGAGAGTAAAGTTCCCAAAGACTTGCGCACACTAATACACAGAGTACCATGCCTGCCAACAAGGTCAGAGACACTATTCGACACCTTTTCATCGTCACTTTTACCTCAGGGAGCACCACCTAATCGAAGGACTGCTTCCATAATGTGTTGGACATGATAAGCGATTTCCTGGGGAAGAGGGTAAAGGGGCAACAGGTCTGCTTGATAGCCGGGAGAGAGGTTCACCATCAGTTCCTGCGCTCTTTCAAGATCGGCACGAGAATCAAGCGACAAAGCGGCTATTTCATCCCATTTACCACCCAGTTTTTCTTCATCAGGTAAAATCTCCTCTACAAAGCGATTATGAGCTTGGTATTGCGCCTGCCATGCCTCCAACTCTCCTTGCACCGACAAAGCTTTAACCACTCCCTGCTGCAGGTGCACAGTTTCATGAATCACAAGGGAAACCATATAAGGGTCGCTTGGTGATGTTTCAAGGGAATAGGTGTTGGCGTCCAGATAAACCTTGGGGTGGGGAAAGCCCTTCCCAGGCCACCACCATGGCAAGTACATCGCCCCTGCCCCTCGAATCGGCTTGAAATCAATGTAGACCTTCTTCTCAACAAGGTATCGGGCTGCATTATCACCAACCGGCCCCGCCTTCGCCATGTTTTCCAAGAGATCCATTTTCCAGGCCATAAATCTGGCTTGTTGAATTTGTATTGGTGTTGGCGGGCCAGGAGTCCCGATAATTGGTGGAGTGGGGATAGGAATCGGCTGTGGCGTAGGTGAAGGGGTGGGAGAAGCAGTCGCAATAGAGGGCGGTGTAGATCTGTTTCTGTTGGCTTCCTCGCGAGCTCGCTCCAATTGCTCGTAATCCCCCCTGCTTCCAACCCATGTCCGGGGGCACATACCCACTCGCGCCGTCCACACCGACCGGATTTATGGTATATTCTTGCCGTCACAGGCAAGGCATCGCACCTTGCACATCCCAGGAGAGATGTATGGAAATCAACTACCAGGAAACCAGCAACGACTTGCTGAAACGCATCGACATCCATCAGCGCTACGGCCAGCGCGATATTGACGAATGGATGCTCGACGTGCTCGACCTCCAACCCGGCCTCCGCATCCTGGACGTGGGATGTGGAGCGGGAAAACAATGTTTCCTTTTCCATGAGCACTTGAAAGGACAAGCCGAAATCATCGGCGGCGACGTGAACCCTGAACTCCTCGACAAGGCCCGCAGTGAGAACGCCCGTCGCGGCGCCCCGATCACGTTTACCGAACTGGACTTCAACAAACGCTTCCCCTACGAGGACGACACCTTCGACCTGCTCTCCTGCTGCTTTGCCATCTACTACGCCGCGGATATCCCCTTCACCATCCGCGAGATGCACCGCGTCCTGAAGCCCGGCGGACGCCTCTTCACCACCGGCCCCATGCCGGAGAACAAGCAACTCTTCTACGATATCATCAAGGAGGCCACCGGGAAACCCATCCCGCCCATGCCCGGTTCCTCGCGCTACAGTAGCGAAATTCTGGACGCCATCAAAGCGACCTTTGCTGAGGTCGAGGTGCACATCTTCGAGAATCCGCTCGTCTTCCCCGACGCAGAGCCGTTCCTGGAATACACACGCGCCTCGCTCTCCGAAGACCGCAAACTGTGGCGCGGTCTCTTCCAGGGGCGGGACGAATTCGAGCAGGTCATGGCTGCCATCCGCGAGGTAGCCGAGAAGCGCCTGGCGCAAGATGGCAAATTGGTGATGACCAAGGTGGTCGGCGGCTTCCTGGCGAGGAAGTAGAGACGATGATTTTCTACGGCAAACGCGTCCTCTTCATCGGCGCCCACCCGGACGATATCGAACTGGGGTGCGGCGCGCTGCTCCATCATATCAACGGCAAGAGCGATATCCTGTGCGTCACGCTCTCGGACAATCAAAAGAACCCCCTGCTGAAGAACGTGGTCGAGGAACATTACCGCAGCATGGCCGTCCTGGGTGTGCCGCGCGAGCGCGATATCGTCGGCACCTTCGAGACGCGTCGCTTCCCCGACGCCCGCCAGGAGATTCTGGAATACCTGCTCAAACTGCGCCGCGAGTTCGATCCGCAGATCGTTTTCGTACACACGCGGCAGGACATTCACCAGGACCACAACGTGGTCACAGAGGAGGCCCTGCGTGCCTACCGGGGACGAACCGTCCTGGGCTTCGACGTGCTGCGCAGCAGTTACAATTTCTTCCCCCACTTTCTTGTCGAGGTCAACGAGCGAGACGTGGAGAAGAAAATCGAGGCCCTCTCGCAATACAAGACCTACGCCGATAAATACTACTTCGATCCCGGCGTGCTGCGCGCTACGATGGTGCGGCACGGCACCCTGGCCGAACGCGATTTCGCTGAGGGCTTCGATATCCTGAGAATTGTGGGGAAATTCGAGATTTGCGGGGCGTAATTTCGCTCACGCCGAAGGTGACCGACACTCTGCCCTCGGCGCAACATTTACCTTACTCGCCGGACATCGGACCATCCGAATTCGCGCCCAGGATGGGATTCATCCCGTCCCCACCCCCGCCAAGCCCCTCGACAGGCTTGGAGTAAACTCCGCGTAGCGTAGTCGAGGCGCTTAGCGCGTCGAGGCAGCCTGCCACCGGCGTCTCGACTTCGGCCTCCCTTCGACGCGATAC
>RFJH01000077.1 GCA_003694975.1 Anaerolineae bacterium
ACGTTTGCGGCGATGACGGCAGACGCACGCCTGACGGAGATCGCCTTGACCCAGAGCGCCCCCGTCATCGCCTCGCCGACCCCGGCTGTGCCTCTACCAACAAACACGCCTCAACCCACGTTACCTCCCTCAGCCCCCACGCCGACCCCTACGCCGATCCCGTGTAACCGCGCCGGCTTCGTCAAAGATGTCACGTATCCTGATGGGAGCGAGGTGGCTGCCGGGACGACGTTCACCAAGACCTGGCGGTTACTTAATAAAGGCTCTTGCGCCTGGACATCGGGCTATAAACTAATCTTTGATCACGGCGACCGCATGGACGCGCCCGGCGAGGTGGCGTTTACCACTGGAAGTGTTGAGCCGGGAAGCACGGTGGACATCTCCGTTGAGTTGAAAGCCCCCGATACGCCGGGAACGTACAAGGGGTACTTCATGCTGCGCTCGCCGGATAACGTCGTCTTCGGAGTGGGGGATAAGGGCGATGTCGCTTTCTGGGTAGAGATCGTTGTCCCCACGCCGGAGCCCACCGATACGCCTGAACCGACGGATACGCCGGTGGTATCGAAACCCGATCTGGAGATTACAGAATATACGCTCGATCCCGATCCGCCGCAAAAGGACGTGCCGGTCACGGTCAAAGTCTCTGTGTACAATTCCGGAAATGCGGCTGTGAATACGCCCTTTACAGTCGAATGGTGGGCGACGACGGGGATGGCATCACCGGCCTGTACGTGGACCATCGATTCCCTGGTGGCACACGGTGGGTATGTAAAGACGTGCACGTTCACGTATGCGAGTTGGTATTCCAACATCACCACCAGGATCGTTGTTGACGCCGGTAATGCCGTTGATGAAAGCGACGAGGGAAATAACGTTCTCGAACGTACTATTCGGGTGCTTCCTTGAAGCAGCCCATTGTAAACGGCACAGGCCTGGGCGCCAGGTCTGTGCTTTTTTCCAGGATAGATTGTGATTTTTTGCACTTGCTATTCGGTGATCGTTTTTCTATAAAGAGAGTATAGATAGTGCGCGCTTGCTCTCGAGGATTCGGGAGCGCCAATGTGCGTTGCAGGGTAGACTCTTACTCTTTTCGTGTGCCTGATGGGCTATAATCAAGCCCGTTACATCATTCCCTAAACAGGAGGAGAGCGTGTCAGAGAAATATCTGGTAGCAGTAGTCGGCGCCGGGCCGGCGGGTATGTTCGGCGCGCGCGAACTGGCCGGCCTGGGCGCCCGGGTGGTCATCTTCAACCGTGATATCAAACCCGGTGGGCTGGCCGAATACGGAATTTACCCCGATAAGCACACCATGAAGGAGGGATTGCGGAGGCAATTTCGCCACGTGCTCGAACTGCCCAATATCACTTACTACGGCAACGTCACCATTGGCCAGAGAGGCGATCTGAGCCTGGACGACCTGCGCGCGATGGGCTTCCAGGCCATTCTGGTGACCGTTGGTGCGCAGGGCACGAAGTGGCTGGGCCTCCCCGGTGAAGACCTGGATGGAGTGTACCATGCCAAGGACGTAGTTTATTACTACAACAAACTTCCCCCCTTCAGCCAGAAGGAGTTTCATTTTGGGAAGCGCTGCGCCATCGTCGGGGCGGGGAACGTAATGGTGGATATCGCCCGCTACCTGATCCGTGAAGTCAAAGTAGACGAGGTCGTCACCCTGGTTCGACGCGGCCCTGCGGAGGTCAAGTTCAGTCGTAAGGAAATGGCCCACATCATTGCCAACCTCGACCTCAAGGCCCTGGACGAGGAGATTGCTCGCGTTGCCTCCAACATGCGGGAAATCGGGCAGGACCCGGAAGCGGCAAAAGCGCTCATCCTCGAGTCTCTTCCCAAAGCCGACCCCAAGGTCTCCGAGACGCGTTTCCGCTTCGAGTTCCTCACCTCTCCTGTGCGCATGATCGGCGACGAGGCGGGACGCCTGAAGCAGGTCGAGGTGGAGGATAATCGTTTGATCCTCCGTGAGGACGGCACGACGAAACCCAAAGGCACGGGGCACAAACGCCTCCTGGACGTGGAGACCATCATCTTCGCCATCGGCGATAAGGTGGACGAGACGTTTGGTCTGCCCGTGCAGTGGAACGAGTTCGTCAAAAACCCCGAACCGCGTTTCCCCGTGGACGGCAATTCCTACGAGGTCTACGACCCCGAAGTTGGTTCGGTGATCCCGGACGTGTTCGTGGCCGGGTGGGCGCGCAAAGCCTCCAGCGGACTGGTCGGCGTCGCTCGCAAGGACGGCACGAACGGGGCGCGCGCGCTCTGGCAATATCTACAGACCCTTTCCCCTACCGACAGCGACTTGAGCGCTGTTGAGAAGCGTCTCCGCGCCCTGGGCAAGCCGGTGGTGACGAAAGAGCACATCAAACGCCTGGAGGAGGTCGAGCGCGCCGAGGCCGAGAAGCGCGGCCTGGAAGAGTTCAAATTCGCCTCCAACGAAGAAATGCTTCAAGCCATAGGGTTGCTGACCCCTGCGACGTAGTCGAGGCGTCTGCCTACAGCGCGGGCCGGGGCGCAACTGCAAGCGGTTGTTCTACAAGCCCGGCGCGGGTGCCGCGTCGAGCGGAGGCCGGAGGCCGAAGTCGAGACGCCATCGGCAGGCTGCCTCGTTTACCCCGAGCCTGTCGAGGGGCTCGGCGAGGATATTCGCGCTGAGCGGAGCCTCGAGCGAAGCGAGAGGCGTAGTCGAAGCGCAAATGGCGGCGCGGGTGCGGGACAACTGCAAGCAGTTGGTCGACAATATTTGGCAAGGAGTGCCCGGTCAGGCGGAGTGAGGGGGGGCCACTTCCCGCAGGATGGTCTCGCGGAGTTCCCGAGCACGCCGCGGGGCATCGCCCACGTAGGCGGAGGGCTTCAGTAAGGCGCGAATCTCCCCCTCGGAAAGGTAATTCCGCAGCACTTCATCCCCACCGAGGCTCTCGGCGAGAGGATTCGGTTCGCCGCGGCGGATGGCCTCCCAGGCGCGCATGGCGTGTTGACGGATGCGCTCGTGCATGGCCTGCCGGTCTGCGCCGGATTTGACCAGCGCCATGAGCAGGCGTTCGGTGGCGGCGAAGGGGGCGTAGAGGCTCAGGGTGCGGCGCAACGCGCCCTCGTCCACGCGCAGATCCGAGAGAATGCGTCGGGCGGCGATGAGGAGTTCATCGGCGAGGAGAAAGGCCTGGGGGAGGATGAGGCGTCGGTTCGCCGAGTCGTCCAGAGTCCGTTCCAGAAGAGAGAGGGCGGCGTTATCCCAGGCGGGGCGCGGCAGAGTGGCCAGGAGACGCGCCAGGGAGTTCATCTTCTCGCTGCGCACCGGGTTGCGCTTGAAAGGCATCGCCGAGGAGCCGACCTGCTTCTCGCCGAACGGTTCGGAGAGTTCGCCCAGGGGCGGGGATTGCAGGATGCGCAGGTCGAAGGCGAATTTGTGGAGCGAGGCGCCGAGGGCGGCCAGCGCGCAGAGGAGACGGTATTCCTGCTTGCGGGGCGTGGTCTGCGCGGCGACGGGGTAGAAGGGGAGATCGAGTTTCTCGGAGAGGCGACGCTCGAATTCGGGCAGGTTCTCCGCGCCGAGGAGTTTGGCATAGGAAGCCCCCGTGCCGACGGCGCCTTTGAACCCTTTGCCACGCAGGGCGGCGCGCTGTGCCTTGAGGTCGCGGTAATCTTCGAACAGGTCCTGCGCGTAGAGCGCCAGGCGGTAGCCTAACGTGGTCGGCTCGGCGGGCTGGAGGTGGGTGAAGCCCATGATGGGCGCCTCGGCGTGCGCTTCGATCAAGTCGGCCAGGAGGCGCAGGAGTTCGGCGAGGCGACTCAGGACGAGATCGAGAGCGCGGCGCAGGCGGAGGGCGTCGGCGTTGTCGGTGATGTCCGCCGAGGTGGCGCCGAGGTGGAGTACTTTCCCGCCGAGAGGGGCCTGTCCGGCGAACGTCTTCAATTCGGCCATCACATCGTGGTGGATTTCGGCTTCGATTTCGAGGGCGCGGGGCACATCCACGGCGTCCATGTGGGCGCGCAGGTCGGCGAGTTGTTCGGGGGTCACGAGGCCGAATTCGGACTGCACCTCGGCCAGCGCGACCCAAACGCGCCGCCACAGGAGCCGCTTCTCCCGCTCCGACCAGATGCGACGCATCTCGTCACTGCCGTAGCGCCAGGCGAGGGGGGATTGGTAGGTGGAAAAGTCGCTCATCAGCAGGTATCACGAATGAAGGCGAATTACACGAATGACACGAATAGGGATCACGAATGGGACGAATGACACGAATGGCACGAATGGGGAGCACGAATGGGTATCACGAATGGGACGAATGACGCGAATGGCACGAATGGGGAGCACGAATGAGACGAATGACGCGAATGGCACGAATAAGTATCACGAATGAGGACGAATGACGCGAATGACACGAATAGGGAGCACGAATGAAGGCGAATGACACGAATGGCACGAATGACGGGGGCACGGCGGAAAGGGGCGGCGTCACTCGCGTTCGAGCCAGATGGTGACCGGCCCGTCGTTGTGGATTTCGACCAGCATGTG
>RFJH01000078.1 GCA_003694975.1 Anaerolineae bacterium
CGGAGCAGGTGCCCATCGCCCAGAAGCGCATTATCCAGGCCGCCAACCGGCGCGGGAAACTGGTCATCACGGCCACGCAAATGCTCGATTCGATGGTACACAGCCCCCTGCCGACGCGCGCCGAGGCCTCCGATGTGGCGAACGCCATCTTCGACGGCAGCGACGCGGTGATGCTCTCGGCGGAGACGGCGGTGGGGGAATATCCGCTAGAGGCGGTGACGATGATGGATCGCATCGTGCGCGAGGCGGAGGCGCACTATGTGGCCTGGGGGCACTTGCAAGAGATCCGTCCCCCCGGCCACGATGACGCGGTCTCTCTGGCGCGGGCGGCGCACGAGATCGCACACGACCGCGATGTGCAGGCCATCGCCGTCTTCACGCAGCGCGGGCGCTCGGCATGGCTGATGTCGAAGACGCGGCCACGCGTGCCCATCCTGGCCTTCACGCCGGAAGAGCGCACCTACCGGCGGTTGGCGTTCCTGTGGGGCGTGCGTCCGCGCCTGGTGCCCTTCGCCCGCACGATGGAGGAGATGATCGCCCATGTGGAGGAGGCACTGCGCGAGAGCGGTAGCGTGCAGCCCGGCCAGCAAGTGGTGTTGGTGGCCGGATTCCCCATCGGCGCCATGCGCCCGCCGAATATGGCTCTTCTGCATACGGTGGGGGAAGCGGAAATAAAGGGGTAGTGCGAGGGTAGGGCGAGGGCAGCGCGCTCACTCGGTCAGTCGGAAGGCGAGAGGAGAAGCCAGAGATAACGATAGGGAGAGAGGCTCAGGGCAAGCCTTCCGCCTTCGCTTTGGAAGGTCTCACCGGTCAGGACGTCGTACACGGTCGCAGGCGCGGGGGCGGGGAGCGTGCAAACGACCTGTTGCTCCGAAGCGCCGAGGTTGTGAAGCGCCAGGAGGCGCTCTGTGCGGTATGTTCGCAGGTAGGCGGCCACGGCGGTCGAGCCGCAGGCAACCCAGGTCAGGTCACCGCGGCGCAGGGCGGGGTATCGCCTGCGGACGGCGATCATCTTCCGCAAGGTGTGCCACAGCGAATCGGGGTCGGCGCGCTGGGCGGCGACGTTGACCTGTGCCGGAGCGTAGGGGGGCGAGGAGATCACCGGCGCGTACAGGGTCTGGGCGCGGGAGAAACCGGCGCCGGGCGTATCGTCCCACTGCATGGGCGTGCGCACACCGTCGCGGTCCGGCAACCAGATGTTATCCCCCATGCCGATTTCATCTCCATAGTAGATGACCGGCGAGCCCGGCAAGGTGAAGAGCAGCGAATTGGCCAGTTCGATTTTGCGGCGGTCGTTATCGAGGAGGGGAGCCAGACGGCGACGAATACCGAGGTTGAGCCTCATGCGGGGGTCGGGGGCGTACTCCCGCCACATCCATTGGCGCTCTTCCTCGGTGACCATCTCGAGGGTCAACTCATCGTGATTGCGCAGGAACGTGCACCACTGGCATTCATCGGGGATGGGGGGTGTGCGTTCGAAGACCCAGCGCAGGGGGGTGCAATCGCCCTTGCGCAAGGCCATGAACAGGCGCGGCATGAGCGGGAAATGAAACGCCATGTGAAACTCATCGCGCCCGTTCCCGAAGTAGGGCACCACATCCTCAGGCCATTGATTGGCCTCTGCCAATAGAATGCGGCCTGGATAATGTTCGTCTAGAAAGCGCCGTATGCGCTTGAGATAAGCATGAGTCTCCGGGAGATTCTCGCAATTCGTGCCCTCGCGCTCGAAGAGGTAGGGCACCGCGTCGGCGCGGAAGCCGTCCACCCCCAGATCCAGCCAGAAGGCCATGACCTTCAGGATTTCCTTCTGGACTTCGGGGTTATCGAAGTTCAAGTCGGGTTGCGAGGAGTAGAAGCGATGCCAGTAATATTGCCCGGCCCGCTCATCCCACGTCCAGTTGGAGCGCTCGGTATCCAGGAAGATGATGCGCGCCTGGCGATACTTCTGGTCGGTATCGCTCCAGACGTAGTACGCACGAAAGGGAGAGGTCGGGTTGGCGCGCGCGGCGCGGAACCAGGGATGCTGGTCGGAGGTGTGATTGAGCACCAGGTCGAGGATGATGCGGATGCCGCGTCGGTGGGCGGCGGCGACCAGAGCCTCGAAGTCGTCCAGGGAGCCGTAATCGGGGTGGATGTCGTAATAGTTCGAGATGTCGTAGCCATCGTCCTTGAGCGGGGAAGGATAAATAGGCAACAACCAGAGGCAATCCACACCCAGGTCTTGCAGGTAATCCAGTTTCTCCATCAGGCCGCGCAGGTCGCCATGACCATCACCATTGCTGTCGTAGAAAGCGCGTACATACACTTCATAAAAAACGGCGTCTTTGTACCAGGGTGTACTCATAAGGAAGGAAGGGAGCGATGAGAGTAGTTTGTCTTACCCTTTCACCGAACCGGCCAGGAGGCCGCGCACGAAGTAACGCTGGAAGGCGAAAAAGACAATCATCGGGACAATGAAAGAGAGAAACGCTGCTCCGGTCAGGATATGCCAATTGCTGCCGCGCGGGTCGATCAAATTGGTAACCTGAACGGTCAACACGGGGTGAGTGCTCAAGAAGATCTTCGCCACCAGGAAATCATTCCACACCCAGAGAAACTGAAAGATGCCCAACGAGGCAATGGCTGGGGCCGCCAACGGTAGTGCGAGGCGACGAAAAGCCGTCCAGTGATTGGCGCCATCCAGATAAGCCGATTCAAAGATCTCACGCGGCAGAGAGCCGATGAAATTGCGCATCAGGTAAATGGCGTAGGGCAACCCAAAGCCGGTGTGGAAAAGCCAGATGCCCAGGAACGTATCGGCAATGCCCAGGCGAACGTACATACGGGCAATGGGAACCAACGTCATCTGCAAAGGGACGATCTGCAAGCCGACCAGGATGGCAAACAGCCACTGACGGCCTTTGAAGTCCAGCCAGGCGAAAGCATAAGCCGCCAAGGCAGCGAAAAGAATGGGCAAGATGGTAGATGGAACGGTGACAATCACGGTGTTCAAAAAAGCCCTTCCCATACCCTCTGGGTTGAGCAAGTCACTGGCATCACAATTAAATTTCGCCAGCGTGCTGCTCACGCCTTGCTGACAATCGGTCAGGTAGTCCTGTGTCCCTTTATAGCCCACCAAAGCATCAGCATAGTTTCGCAAAGTAAAGCGATGCCCGGCTACATGGCCACCAGAAATGGTCTGCAAATACGTCAATACCGGCGATAAGAACTCCTGGGCTTGCCTCGGATTCTCCGGCAAAGGTGGATCAACGAGGTGCGGCCGGCCATTTATCTCCTTTCTCAGCATAGCCAGGAGGCGGTTGGAGCGCGGGTAACGCGCAATCAGGTCGGGGTTCGTCAAGTCAGCCTGAGGAAGGGCTTTACCATCGGCACCATGGCAAGAAGCGCAATACGTTTCATATTCGACCTGCCCTACCTGCTCGCGCGGCAAGAAAACGGTCCACCAACCGGATGTACGCACATCCTCGCGTGGGCGAAAGGAGGTGATGAACAGGCCGAGGGTGGGAATAAGCCACATGATGCACATCACCACCACGGCCAAGTGGGTGGGCAGGCGGCTCAAGAGACGATTCAGGCGGGTCAGAGGTTTCATCGCGCCGCTTCCTCCCTGCGAAACCGACGCACGTTGAACACCATGATGGGGATGGTTAGCACGATGAGCAGCACGGCAATCGCCATAGAGCGACCCGTATCGGTCACGATCAATTTAAACATACGATTGGCGATAACCTCTGTGCCGTAATTCCCGCCGGTCATCACAAAGACGATATCGAAGATTTTGAGGATGTTGATCACCATCGTGGTCGTGACCACCACGATAGTCGGCATAATCATGGGAAGCATGACTTTCCAGAAAACCTGCCACTCGCTCGCCCCGTCCACGCGGGCCGCTTCGAGGACCTCGGCAGGCAACCCCTTCAGGGCCGCGGAGAGGATGGTCATACAAAAGCCGGCCCACAGCCACACGCCGACGACCATCAAGGCGAAATTGTTGATGGCAGGATTGCTCAGAAAGGCGACCGGTTCACGTCCCAGAGCGACGAGGATGGCGTTCAGCAAGCCGATCTGCTCGCCGCCTCCGGTTTCGATGTAGTATACGAAGCGCCAGATAATGCCTGCCCCGATGAACGAGATTGCCATCGGCATAAAGATAATGGACTTCGCCACGCTCTCATAGGGTACCTTGTCCGCAAGCACGGCGAAGAGCAATCCGACGATGACCGTCCCCGGCACCATGAGAAGCAACCACAACGCGTTGTTGCGAAGAGCGATCACCATCTCCGGGTTGGTCAGAGCATAGCGATAGTTCTCGAAAATCCCCCAGCACGGTTCGTCAGGGACACAGGCCGCCGACGCAGGGCGGGTGCTCGTCTTATCCAAAAAACTCAGGTACACCGTGTTGAACGTCGGATAGACGATGAAGACAAACATGATAACCAACGCCGGCAGGAGGTAAAACCAGGGAGTCCAACGACCCTGTCGCATAATTGTCGGAACGGTCATACCCAAACCCTCCACGCGCTACACACACCGACAGGATGCAGGCGCCAAGTGATCACCGCGTAGAACGCGTGCACAACCCCTTGAAGAGAATCTGGGGTGTACCCAATTGTACACCCCAGATTCGCGGGAGGACTATTTACCGAGCGCTTCGGCCTGTGCAGCCGCGGCGGCTTCCAACGCCGTAGCAATATCACCACCTTGAACGACCTCGATGATGGCCTTCCACTCCGCCTCGCCAAACGGTGCCGGAATGGTATCGCCTAGATCGGGCGTGAAGCCGGCCGCGTTGGCCAACGCCTCGGCCTTCTTCGCCAGTTGCGGATCGGTGTACTTGCCTTCCGCCAGTTTGTTCGGCGAGAGGTCAAATCCGACCTGCGCCCAGGTGGTCGCGCCCTCCTCACCGGTCAGATAAGCCACCATGGCTTTGGCCGCCGGCTTGTCGCTGAAGGCCATCAGGAAGTCCGCGCCACCCTGCATCCCCTTCGCGCCGGGGAAAGCGAAGAAGTCGAAGTCCGTGCCGTACTCCAGATCGGGATACTCCTTGACGATTTCACCGCCTGCAAAGCCGGATTGCTTGACCATCATCGCCTCCGGCGGATCGGAGAAGACCTTGTAGATGGCCTCCAGGAAGGGGGTATTGAGCGTGCCGTCCGCGCCACCGACGGTGTACTTGGGGTCGGCAGCCCATTTGACGTAGGTCTCGTAGGCCGCCACCACACCGGCGTCGTTGTAGGGGATATCGCCGGAGATAATCCCCATCACGTACTCAGGCCCCTGCTGGGCGAGCAGGATGTCCTGGATGAAGTCGGAGCCGGTCCAGCCGGTGGCCGCGCCGCTCTCGAAGCCCATGCTCCAGGGCACGTTGCCATCGGCAACCATTTTCTCGACCAGCGCGTCCAGTTCCTCAAATGTAGTAGGCACCTCGTAGCCAAAGGCCTCAAACTGGACCGGGCTGTACCAGATGATGGATTTGATATCCGCTTTGACCGGCACGGCCAGCCACTTGCCGTCCACGGAGCCCAGGTCAATCCAGAACGAGGCGTAGTTATCGGCGTTCGCACCCAGCGTATCGAGCGGGACGAGTTTATCGGTGTAGAGGGTCAACGGCGCCGTGGTCGGCCAGAAGAGGAGATCGGGAGGCGAACTCTGAACACGAGCATCCAAGACGGCGGCGTCGCGCGTGGATTCGGCAACGATCTTGATGCCGCAGGCGTCCACGAGGGGTTTGAAGATGGCGTTGATCTTCTCCTCCTCGGCGCCCGACCACTGGTACATCACGCTCAGTTCATCGCCGGGCTGCGCGCCCATGCACATATCCGGCTGGGCAGGTGCGGCCTCGGTAGCGGGGGCTTCGGTAGCAGGGGCCTCGGTCGCCGGTGCCTCGGTGGCCGGCGGAGCGGCTTCTTCAGTCTTCGGCGGAGGCGCCTGGGTAGGCGTGGCAGGAGCGCACGCCGCGACCAGCAAAGCGATCACCGCTGAAGCAACCAACAGTTTCGCAAGTAGGCCTTTCATCTCTTCCTCCTGAAAACGAGAAATAGGTAGTATGTGAACACGAGGGAAAACGTTCGAAGCAAGTTGATTTCTCCGATCCACCTCCTTTCTACGCTAGGTAACTAACACGTGTTAGTTTCAAGCAAAAAAACTACCGCCTCGCCCGGGCGCCGACGCTGGATTCGCGAACAACCAATTCGGACTCCAGGAACAGAGCCGGTCTATCCAGCGTTTCACCCTGGATGAGGCGGATAAGGCGTTCAGCAGCCGCCCACCCCAGGCCGTAGGCCGGCAAATGGACGGTCGTCAACGGAGGGTCGTAGTACGCGGCCAACGGGACATCGTCAAAGCCGACAACGGCGATATCTTCGGGAATGCGCAGACCGGCGCGCTTGATCGCCTGTAACGCTCCCATCGCCACCACATCGCTGGCGACGAAAACGGCATCCGGCGGCGGGGAGATGGCCAACAAATCCTGCATGGCGGCGAAACCGCTGGCCGGGGTGTAATCCCCCTCTCGCACCAGTCCCTCGTCCATGGCGATCCCTGCCTCTCGCAACGCCTGGACGTATCCGGCCCGTCGCTGCTGAGCAGAAGTGTATTCCAGTGATGCGTTGGTAATCATGGCGATCCGACGACGCCCCAATTGGATCAGATGGCGAACCGCCTTGGCTGCCCCCTCCACGGCGTTGATGTCTACAAAAGGGATGTCGGTGCCGGGCAACTGCCCCATCAACATCACCGGTATTCCCTCATCGTGCAATCGAACGATCTCATGGTCGTCCTGACGGGGGCCGGAGAGGATGATGCCGTCCACGTGATTCTCGTTGATCAGGCGGGTATATCCGTCGCCCTCATCGGGTTGGAGAGGCTTGAGAAGGACATGGAAACCGTATTGAGCAACCGCCTGCTCCACCCCCAGCATCACCTGCACCAGGAAGGCGTCCGCGAACACTTGCTCCGGGCTCTGGCGCAGCACAAACCCGACCGTATAGGCTTTGCCGCTCGCCAGTTTTCGACCGGTGATATTGGGGTGGTAATCCAGTTTCCGCGCCGCCTCGAGGACGCGTTGACGCGTCGCCTCGCTAATTTTCACCCCCGGCACATTATTGAGCACGAGGGAAACCGTGGTCCTGGAAACGCCGGCCATCCTGGCGACATCAAAACTGGTCACACGACGACTTGACATGAGAATCGGCTGGGTAACACGTGTTACCTACAGTATACGGACTCCAAATACGCTTGTCAAGCCCCTTTTCAAGAAAGTCCACATCCGAGCGTTACTCACCCTCTTCGCCTGTACTCTCCATTCTCAGATTAGCCACCCTCGCTCGAGGCGAGGAGCAATCCCCCTCCAATCAGGATGCCCCCCACCAGGAAGAGGGTGGTAATTTCTTCCTGCAGAAAGAAAGCGCCAAGCAGCGTCCCCACAACCGGCTGGGCGAAAAAGGTTAACGAGGCTACACCGGCATCCAACACGGCAAATGCCGTATTCCACAAGTACATCGCCAAAGCGGTCGAGATAATTCCCAGGAACAAAATCCCCCCAATAATCCCTAGCGTGATCTCACCCACACCTTGCACGCTGACCTCCCAGGCCGCCAGTGGTACGCTCACAGGCAGTCCGCCCATGAAAGCGATCAAACTGGTGGAGAGGACATCCACCTCGCGGGTCACCTTGCGGATGAGAACGGAATATAACGCCCAGGTCACACCGGCGGCCAGCAAACTGAGATTGCCTAAAAAGAGTTGGGAAGAGAGTTGCGCCGAGCGAGGGTCAATCACGGCCACGACGCCCGCCGAAGCGAGGAGCAACGCAAGGACACGGCGCCAGGTGGGAGGTTCGCCAAGAATGAGCATGGCAAAAAGCACCACAAAGGCGGGTGTCGATGAGGTCAGCAAGGCGCCGTTGCTGGCAGTAGAAAGTTTTGTGCCCACAAATTGAAAGCCAATGGAGATGCCATATCCTATAAACCCCACGACGAACACTTGCCAGAAGGCATGCCGCGTGATACGCGTGCTCTTGCGCAACAGCGCGACGGGCCACAGGGTCAATATCCCCAGGACGAGACGGAGCGTCAGCAAGGCAAACGGCGGGATGACATCCAACACCACCTTGCTGACCACGTACATACCACCCCATATAGAGGCTGCCGTCAACCCACAAAGCAAACCAAAGAGTGTGCGCCTCATTTCTCCTGTCCACAAGTGCGGAATACCACAACGGCGACCTCCGAGACACTGACTCGGAGGTCGCCGCGGTACGGCCTGCGTCCATCAGAACATTAAGTCGTTGATCTCCTTGATCGTCTCCGGGGCGGGACGCAATTCCTCCTCGGTAAGGCGGTTGAGCGGTTTGTCCACCAGATTGTACAGGTCGGTCAGAGAAGGCTTGTCCGGATCCACATAAATCAGGCCGGTGATTAGGCAATTGCAGGCATTGGCCTCTTCCAAAACGCGGATTGCCTCCACGCGGTCGGTTGGATCGTAATCCCGCTCCAGTTTCTTGAGCACAATCACAGAACCATCGTGGAGAGTAACCTCTTTATCTTCCCCTTCTTCATATTCAACGGTAATCTCCTGGGCAGGTGGCACGTAGGCCAGTTGATGCAGGGCTGCTTCATGCTCCTTCCCCCACACGTAGGAATGGTACGCGGTATCCTGATTGTTAAAAGTCACACATGGGCTGATGATGTCAATGACCGCAATACCGTTATGCGACATGGCAGCCTTGATCAACTCCTTGACCTGTTTCGGGTCTCCTGCGAACGAACGCGCCACGAACGTCGCGCCACCGACCAGAGCCTCCCAGGCAATATCAACGGGCATATAGGGGTTACGACCATGGTGCTTCAACTCCAGGCCTTCTTCCGCCGTTGCCGAGAACTGACCTTTGGTCAGGCCGTAGACACCGTTGTTCTCCACGATGTAAACCAGCGGCAGATTGCGCCGCACGGCATGTTTAAATTGCCCCATGCCAATGCTGGCCGTATCGCCATCACCGCTGACGCCAAGCCCTCGCAACGTCGTGTCGGCGAAGAGAGCACCTGTGGCAATGGCAGGCATCCGACCGTGCAGGCTGTTGAAGCCAAACGAGCGTCCCAAGAAATAGGTAGGAGATTTACTCGAACAGCCGATACCGCTGAATTTAACCACGTCCTCAGGACGGACATTCAACTCGTACATTGCCGTGACGATCTGGCTGGCAATGGAGTTGTGGCCACAGCCCTGACAAAGGGTGCTCGGGTTACCACGATAATCCTGTTTACTCAAACCGATCAGGTTAACCTGCACTCTAGGAGCAGCCATCATTTCACCTCCTGGGAGGCAACCGCCTCCACAACCCATTTTGCCGTCGCGGGAAGGCCATCGCTATACGCTACCGAGGCCAACCGTTCGGTCAAGTCCGGGTAGTTAATTGTCAGCAACTGATGCAATTGACCATCACGATTCATTTCCACCACGTAGACCTTCTCATGCGCTTCGATAAACCGCTTCACCTCGTCCGCAAACGGTATCGCGCGTAGACGAAGGAAATCGGTCTTCAGCCCGTATTCTTTCTTCAACAGGTGACGGGCCTCTCGTACAGCAGGTTCGGTGGAGCCAAAAGCAATGATGCCAACCGCTGCACCCTTCATCCTGCTGATGACCGGTTTAGGCAAGTATTTCTTTGCCGTCTCGTATTTCTTCTTGATGCGTGCGAGCATGGCGACCCAATTCTCACCGTCCTCGCTGTAACGCGCATCCTCGTCATGGCCGGTGCCACGCGTGAAGTAAGCGCTGCGTGGATGGCGATTGCCCGGCACGGTGCGGTAGGGGATACCGTCACCGTCCACGTCGCGGTACCGTCCCCATTGGCCCTTCAGTTTCTCCAGGTCTTCTTCCCACAGAATTTTGCCCCGATCCATCGGCGTATCGGGATACTTGAACGGCTCGCCCATCCACTGGTTCATGCCGAAATCCAGGTCACTGAGAACAAACACCGGCGCCTGCAGACGCTCCGCGATATCAAAGGCCCGCCAACCGAACTCGAAGCACTCGTTAATCGAGCCGGGAAGTAAGATGACGTGTTGCGTATCGCCATGTCCCATGAAGTACACGAAACTCAGGTCGCCCTGTGAGGTGCGCGTAGGGAGCCCTGTGCTGGGCCCTACACGCTGCACATCCCAGATAACGACCGGCACCTCCGCATAATACGCCAGGCCGGCAAATTCGGTCATTAGGCTCAACCCGGGGCCGGAGGTCGCCGTCATGGCACGCAGGCCGGCCCAACCCGCCCCCACCGCCATACCAATAGCAGCGAGTTCGTCCTCCGCCTGAACAATGGCATACGTCTGCTTGCCGTCTTTCGTCTTACGCAACATAGGCAAATAATGGTTGAGCGCCTCGGGCAACGAGGTGGCAGGTGTGATGGGATACCAGGAGATGAACTGCACACCGCCGTAAATCGCTCCCAACGCGGCAGCCGTGTTGCCATCGGCCATAATCAGGCCATCCGTCTTATCCATCGGCGCGACGTAGTACGGGTCTTTCTTTTCCAGATTCTCCGCCGCCCACGCCGCGCTGGCCTTGACCACATTGAAGTTCAAAGCAACGGGCTTCTCCTTCCCCTTGAAATGAAACTCCAGAGCCTGCCGAATCTTTTCCAGGTCAATGCCCAGCATCTGCGCCAGGACACCCACATAGACCATGTTCGCGACGTAATCGCGCAATTTCGACGGGACATCATGTGCCCGTACAATCGTCCGCACAGGCATCGGATAGGCAACAATGTCTTTGCGCGGAATATCCAGTTTGATGTGGTCTGCATAGAAGAACGCCCCGCCGGGCAATACATCACCCAGGTCGCGGGCAAACGACTGGGGATTCATAGCGACCACGATCTCGTGTTCCTCGCGACGGGCAATGAACCCATCTTTGTTGACACGGATGGTATACCACGTTGGCAATCCCTGAATATTCGAAGGAAACAGGTTCTTTCCCGACACCGGGATCCCCATCTTAAACAGGGCGCGCAACAACGTCGTGTTGGCCGTCTGGCTACCTGAGCCATTGACCGTGCCAACAGTAATAGAAAAGTCATTCACAATTTTTCTGGGCATAGTACTCCTCGTGATTATCAACAGTATGATGCATCACATACGGCTTGTCTCAAGCGTTTGAATCAGGGCGCTGGTACAGCAAATCGGTGTGTTGCACCAGTGCTTGATAGCCTTCATTGTAATTCCCATTGCAAATCGCTTCTACCATTCTGGTGTGATACTGCCATACCTCCTCAAGATACGTATAGTCTGTGTACACATTAAGGCCGACAGCCTCGTACGCTTCCCAATACGCTTCCAGCAGGCCAAGGACGAACGGATTATCCAGGCGGCTATAAACCAACAGGTGCAATGCCCGATGCTCATCATGAGGAATCTGGATAGGAGTCCCTCGCAATTTTTCCCAGGCTGCTCTCACCAAATCGTTCAATTGCTGGTGATCTTCGTCTGTCAACCTGACCACAGCCTCATGCCAGTACGCCGCCTCAATATGCTGACGCAAATCGGAGAAGGCCTGAAAATACTGTCGGTCAAGCAACAAAGCGTATCCCAGGCTCTGGCGAACCGCGGGCAGAAAGGAATAAGGTAGCCGCCGCGTCCCTTTGCGAGGGCGCACCTCAACCAGACCCAGTCCCCGCGCCAATTCCAACTGCTCCCTCAACCTGGCAACGCTGATCCCCAATTCCTCGCTGATGACGTGCAACGCCGGAAGCCGCTCTGCCTCGTCCGGATTACGGGTGGCAAGATAGCGCAAAAATACAGAAAGGGAGCGAATCGGGGATTTCTCACGGAGCATGATACAATATGATTAATCCAATTAATTGATTTATTCAGACCACCAGAGTATAACACCACATACTCACAGTGGTCAAGAAAAACCTTTCTTCCAAATCAATCAGCGGGTCAGGTAGGGTATAATTACCCTGGTTAAACAACGCGCAATGTCATACTTCTCTTGACGAACACCACCATCCATGATGAACAACCTTGCTTTATCCCTTCCTGCCGAGTACTGGCAATCTCTCAAAGTCAGCAAGCAAGACATTGACTTCTTGCTCAACTACCTGTTCGAGACAGAAACGCCACAGACGACGAAAGAACTGGCCGCCGTTCTTGTAGAGGAGCGTATTCGAGCCGAACGAGAAGCGTTCCTCAAGAAACGAACCGGCAAAGGGAAAATATACCGCCCGAAAGAACGCTACCGCCGAGGGGACACACTCGTTTTCCCTGCCCTGGAATGGCAGAGGGGCCAAGTCGTTGACCGGCGTCCAGGTGTGAACCCGGAAATCGGCGAATTCGAGGTCCTGACAGTGGCAATGGAAGATGGGCAGGAACGCCTCTTCGCCGCGCAATTGGAGAATCACCCTCTCAATGACCATCTGGAAACAGAACCGGATGACGAGATTACCCCCCAAAGTGTCCTCCAGGAACACGGGGCAACGATCGAGCAAATCCTGGAAGCCGCTCTTCAGGCAAACGAAGAACTGGTTCGCATCGCAGGTCGCTGGTTTCCCCGCGCGCTACTCGTTGACGTCAACCTGGGGCAACTCAATCTGGCCGAGGCTGTATTGGATATGGCCGGCGGAGAACCTCTCCCCACCACGGCCTTGATGAAAGACATTGAACTGCCAGATGGGGTCAACCCGAAACTGACCGAATTCTCACTCAACTATGCCCTGCAGGAAGACGAGCGCTTTGACGAAGTTGGCCCGGCAGGGCAGGTTTTATGGTGCCTTCGACGGCTGGAACCGGAGGGTGTACGCCAGATTCCCAACCACCTGCGCTACGACCCCATTCCTCACGACCGCTCCCTTCTAACAGAAGACATGCTCCTCCTGGAAGCACAACTGGATGATGAACTGAGTCAGCCGGAAAAGCGTTTTCTCCGCGATGACCTGGATGAGGTGACCGTCAGCCTGATCTATCCCCACTGGAGGGCAGGCACCCTCCCCGTCTCAGAACGATTACGCCACTTCTTCCCTACCGCTTACGAGTCGCCGCGCGTCCGCTTCACTCTGGTAGACGGGAAAACGGGAAAGAAAATGCCCGGCTGGGTGGTACGAAAAGAGCGATATGTCTACGGCCTGCGAAAGTGGTATGAGGAAAACAACCTGATCCCAGGCAGCCTGGTGCGGGTTCGCCATGGGGAGACCCCCGGTGAGGTGATTGTCGAAGCCCTAACGCGTCGCACGACGCGCGAATGGATGCGCACCGTCATCGTCGGAGCGGACGGAGGCCTGGTCTTCGCCTTGCTCAAGCAAAACCTCGCCTCCGAGATTGACGAACGCATGGCCATTGTTGTTCCAGACCCCGAAGCCCTGGATCGTCTGTGGGAAGAAAAGAAACACGCGAAACGTTCGTTCAAGAACCTGGTGATTGCCCTAATGCGCGAACACGCAAAACTAACCCCTCAAGGGCACGTCCACGCCCAGGAACTCTATGCGGCAGTAAATCTGGTGCGGCGCTGTCCACCGGCTCCGCTGTTCAGCCTGCTGGCATCTGAAACCGACTTCGTCCACCTGGGCGACCTGTACTTCCGGCTCGCGGAGACCAACGCCGAGGATGAAGCATGAGTAACGGGAAACGCTATAGCCTGCTAAAGCCCACCCTGGAGACGCCGTTTCACATCGACTTCAACTGGTGGCGGCAAAACGACCGCGATTGGCGCGTGTACCTGCGCTCGCTACTGTGCGAGGAGCACAAAAACGTTTTCACAGACTGGGAAAGTGAGCAGACTATTGACTGGGTTGACCCGGTAACCGCTGAAGTTACGCCCGTAGACGGCCTGCAACACACCCTGATGACACACTGCGCCAAACAACCCGGCTTCCTCACCGAGCACACCGCCCTGGTGGAGGCCGTCTTCCGGCTTTTCCTCGCCAACGGCAATACACCGATGACGGCCAAAGAACTGGCCATGCACCTGAGACGTCCGGCGGCAACCATCCTGCGCACCCTGGCCGGGCCGCGCGTCTACCGTGGCCTGCGCCCCTGTTGCGATTAACCTCCTCGCCCCCGTAGCTCAACAGGATAGAGCAAGCGCCTTCTAAGCGCAAGGTTGTGGGTTCGAATCCCGCCGGGGGCGCCACCTTTTCTCAGTGACTCTCTCCCTGCTCCGCCTCTTGATCACACGTCTGGAACGCATCACGCCCGATTCCGTATGGGCGCA
>RFJH01000079.1 GCA_003694975.1 Anaerolineae bacterium
CCGGTGCAACGCGGTTCACATAGCGGGCAGCCTCGCGATAGGAAATGCCCCAGTAATCCAACTCGAAGCGCCGGAACGCGCCGTCCACGCCGCCGATGAAGCGATTGTAATAGATATACTCGTAAGGGTGAAGCCTCACTCCCGCCCAGACCCCCGGCAACAGGACGAGCGCCAGGAGAGCGACTTGCAGAATCGGGCCGCGCAAGCGGCGGAACGCGGCCTCCAGCGCCACCCCGGCCAGGAGGAAGACGGGCGGCAGGATAAAGAAAACCTGACGGAAATTATCGTACAGGGGGGACCGCGCCGCGACCAGCCCGACCACAGGCAGGACGAACCAGACCAAAACAAGCCCCGCCAACCCCAAACTCCTCCCGTCTCGCCGCGCAAGACCGTAGCCTGTCACCGCCAAACCGGCCACGGCCAACACCCAGACGGGTTCCGTCAACTGGATGGCCAGCAGCGTAGGCAGGTACGCGCGCGGGATCTCATTGGAGGCGTAGGTGACCCCGTTGAAAAGCACACGGCCTTCCCAGGGATAACGCGCCATGACGAACGCGCTCTCGACGAAACGGGCGATGGGGTCGGCCCACAGATAAGGCCATGTGACATACACTGTCGCCATGGCGATACCGGCGTAGAGCAGGAGCGTCGGCATCGCTTTCTTCCCGTGCCGATGGGACCACGCCGCAGCGACCAGGATTCCCGCCAACGGTCCCAGGATGCGGATGCAGGTCGTCAGGCCGAGAAGGAGCGCTGCCGGCAGGACGCGCCACGCCAGTCGTAAGAGACCCGGATGATGGCGGCGGACGAGCCACGTCAGCGCGATGGCAGTGCCCCAGAAGAAGACGGCCCGCAGGCGCAGGAAGAGTACGAAGGCGCGTTGAATATAGACTTCCGCCCCGGCGGTGGCCAGGTCACTCGCGGCGCGAGCAATCAGAGAAGACAGGAGGGAGGCCTCTCCCGCTGCTGCGGCGCGGATTAGGCGTTCGAGCCAGGCGTGAATCCACCCCGTCCCGCCAAAGAGCACGAAGACGGCCAGAAGCCACGCTCCCAGCGTGATGGTCAGGATGCGGCGCGAGCGGGGAGATGGCCGGGAGGCGGCATCCTCCCAAAGTCCGGGCGCATCGGTGAGACGTAGGCCGAAGGCCAGGCTGAGGAGGAAGAAAGAGAGAAACGGGATGTCCTTTGGGCTGATGAAGGCGTGTCCCCAGAAGAGAGGCTGCGTCAGGAAGAGCAATGTCGCGCCGAGCGCGGCGAGGGGACGCAGAAACCGGCGGGCGATGTCGTGAAAGGCCCACAGACCGGCCAGAAAGGTGAACCAGTAGAGCAAATGTCGGGTATCGGAGAGACTCCAGCCGAGGAGCCCTCCCAGCGGACGCGCCGCGAGCGTGACCAGCATGACGTAGGCCGGCCCGTAGTTATCATACGTCCCGCCGACTGTGGGGACCTCAGCCGAGCGTGGCCAGGAGAGATAGGCCGAGAGGGCATGGTCGGCGTACTTATAGAATTTCAACTCGTCCCAACTCTCGCCATAATGGGGTGTAATGAAGAAACCCAGAATGGCGAGGATGAGGAGAAGATAGGGCAGGAGAGTACTTCGTGTTGGGTGGAATGCATCGCCTGTCATACGACCGTCCTTTGGAGACGAACACCGTCGCACCGACCGGTGGCGAAACATCGGGCGTCGGTCTGGAAAGAGTACCACAAACCTCGCAGGACTTGCAACGGTTCGTGGAGAAAACCAGGGACTTGGACATTGTAGCGCAACCGCCGACAGTTGCATACGTTCCTGATGCGGTTGCGGTAAAATATGCCCATGCTCCTCACCATTGACGTCGGCAATACCAACCTGACCCTCGGCCTCTACGAAGGCGAGAAACTCGGCCCCCACTGGCGCCTGGCGACCGATCACGCCCGCATGCCGGATGAATACGGTCTGCAATTCCTGGGCCTGCTGGAGCACGTCCATCGCTCGCCCGCCGATCTGACCGGCATCTGCCTGGCCTCCGTCGTCCCTCCGCTGACCGGGCGCGTCGCCCAGGCCTGCCGTCAGTACCTGGGGCAGGAGCCGCTCATCGTGGACGTGGGAGTCAGGACCGGCATTCGCATCCGCTACGACGACCCGCGCGCCGTCGGTGCCGACCGCGTTGCCGATGCCGTGGCCGTCTATCACCTCTACGGCGGTCCGGCCTGTGTGGTGGACTTCGGCACCGCCACCACCTTCAACGCCATCACTCGCGAGGGCGATTACCTGGGCGGAGCCATCACCGCCGGCATCTATCTCGCCGCAGAGGCCCTCTTTGAGCACACGGCCAAACTGGCGCGCATTGATATCCAGCGTCCCCCTTCCGTCATTGGGCGCAACACCGTCCACGCCATGCAATCCGGCCTCCTCTTCGGCTACGTCGCCATGGTCGAGGGCATGGTGGAACGCTTCCGCCACGAACTGGGCGATGACATGAAAGTCATCGCCACGGGTGGACTGGCCGAGATCATCGCTCGCGAGACCGATGTGATTGACATCCTCGCCCCCTGGCTGACCCTCGACGGTCTGCGCATCATCTGGGAACTCAACCGCTCCTGATCCCCTCTTCGGACATCGCTCATGCCCCGTCATCATCCCTGTTTGTTCGCCCTCGTCCTGGGGGTTTTCCTGTTTCAGGCCGGTTGTGGTAGCATAGCAGCCGCTGCACCGCTTGCGCCCCCCACCCTCTCCGCCACCCCGCCTC
>RFJH01000080.1 GCA_003694975.1 Anaerolineae bacterium
GACCCCGCCGCAGGCGAGAAGACCTTCCAGGTCTGCGCCGCCTGCCACGGCCCGCAGGGCATGGCCATCAACTTCCATCACGACGAGCCCGAACCGCCGGAGTACATCCCCACCATCGCCAAAGAGGACCCCGGCGAGTTCCTCAGCAAGGCGCACTGGGGTCAGCCCGGTCATCCCGAAATGCCCGCCGGTGACCAACTCGGCTTCACCACCCAGGACTACGCCGACCTCCTGGCCTACCTCCAGCAGTTCCCCACCTCTTCGCCCCTCACCGAGGGCGGTCAGATGTACGATAAGTGGTGGAAAGCCGCCGTGGTGGACGAGCCCCAGGGCGAGATGCCGCTGTGGGCCAACGCCGACATGAGCCAGGCCGAGAACGAAGACGAAGTCCCCGAAGGCGCAGAGACCTGGCGCTGCTCCACCTGCCACGGCTGGTCTTACCAGGGTGAGTTCGGCTTCCCCGGCGTCTGGGACGCCCAGAACAAGAGCGCCGACGAAATCATGGCCGCCCTCACCGGTCAGACCAACCCCGACCACGACTTCTCCCAGTTCCTGGATGCGGATCGCCTGAATGCCCTGGTGACCTTCATCCAGCAAGGCCTGGTCGATAAGAGCCAGTACATCAACGACGACGGCAGCGTCAACGGCGACGCTTCCCACGGCGAGCAGATGTTCGCCGCCGTCTGCACCCGCTGCCACGGCACCGACGGCACCGAGATCAACTTCCACGAAGGCACCGACGAGCCGCCGGAGTACGTCGGCAACGTCGCCCTCGATGAAATCTGGGAGTTCTTCAACAAGGCCGCCTTCGGTCAACCCGGCGAAGCCATGCCCGCCGGCCTGAACATGGGTTGGACCTGGGACGACATCGCCGACCTGGCCGCCTACGCCCAGACCCTCCCCACCAGCAAATAACAAAACAAGCCGCCCAGTCGGTGGCTTCCCGTCCACTACTAGAAGAGGCTGGAGCATTTCCAGCCTCTTCTTTTATTTGCCTGTATCTGCTTCGGTCAAACCTCGGATTTTTTGTCGCGACACGCATACTGCCCAATGTTCCCTGTACAACCCTCCTTAGCAGAGTCCATAGCCGGGGACTACTTCGCTGCATAGAACGCGATGGTCTCCTCCAACGCCCGCCCGGCAAGAGCCTCATCGGCGGCAAGCCACAGCACCAGATTGCCCGATTGCCAGTAGAAATGTCGTTGCCCCAGACCCGTGAGGTCATAGACGGTGACCCCATCCACCTTCCGCGAGCCGTTCTCCTGGAACGGCGAGCGTCCCTCCGCGATGCGTTCCGTCATCAGGCGCGTCAACTCCCCGGCTGCCGCCTCGTCCGCCGCCGTAGAGACCCACAGGATAACGTTTTGCTCCCCATAGACGGCTACCGCGCCGGAAACCAGAGGGAACTCTTTGCCGTGCAGGCGATTAATGCTGCGAACGGCCTCCTCGCCGGTGATGACCTGCATCAACGGAACACCGGCAATCGCCGTGGGAACTTCTCCCGCCTGAGAATGCGGCGGTTGAGAAATGTGCTGCCAGGCCCACAGCACGCCGGCCAGAATCGCCACGCCGGTCACGACGAGAAAAAATGACGCCCAACGTCTCATCGCCACCTCCCAACACAATTTGGCAAGAACCCATTCTACCATCCACAATTTCTGCTACAATACCCCCACCAACCCTTATCAGGGTGCATGCAAAAGGAGAAAAGAGAACCCCGCTGAGCGGAGGCTGCGTAGCCGCCGTAGTCGAAGCGCCTGATCAGAGATGTCAGGAAGCCTGTGGACGTCTCGACTTCGCGCCCGGAGTTTGTACTGAGCGGAGCGAAATGGGCGCTCCCGCTTCGACTGCGCTCAGGGCGTGGCTCGACGCGAGGCGACCCGTTCCACAACATTTGCGTGTACCCCCCTTATCGGTATTTCCGGAGCACCCCATGTTGGAACCTCACCTCCCCATCCGTTACGTTCAATACCGTCGCCGCGCCTTTGAGGACCTTCCCGGCAAGGCCATCGTCGAAACCCCCGTCTCCCTGACGGTGAACGGCGAACCCTGGCTGACCTTCCTGTGCACCCCCACCCACCTCGAAGCCCTGGCGGTGGGCTTTTTGTTCAACGAGGGCGTGATCGAGAACATGGGCGAAGTCGCCGACGTGCGCCCCTGCGCGCATGGTGACAACGTGGACGTCTGGCTGACGCACGCCGCCAAACGACCGGCCTCCTGGCGACGCACATCCGGCTGCACCGGCGGCGTGACCTCGGTCCCGCCGACGCCCGCCTCGCCCCCGGACGAGGGGCCGGCACGCCGCACGAACGGCTTTTTCCTCCCCCCGGAGCGCGTCGCTTCCCTGATCGAGATGCTCTTCGAAGCCCAGGAACTGTACCGCGAGAGCGGCGGAGTACACACCTCTGCCCTGAGCGACGGGGAACACCTCATCTTCGCTGCCGAAGATATCGGTCGCCACAATACCCTGGATAAAATCGCCGGATGGTGCCTGATGCACGACTGCTGGCCGGAGCAACGCATTCTCATCACCACAGGGCGCATCAGTTCCGAAATGTTACAGAAAGCGGCGCGCATGGGAGCCTCTATCGTGATTTCCCGCACCGCGCCCAGTTCCCTGGCGATACAACTGGCCGAAGCCCGGGGGATCACCCTGATCGGTTACGCCCGCCGTGACCGCTTCAACCTCTACACCCATCCGCAGCGGATCGCCTCCTCACAAAGCAGGACGAAACTCGCCCCACAAAGCGAAAAATGAGACTGGTTGCCGGAGAAAAAACGGAGTATCCTGAATACAACGAAACAAACACCGCTGCTGTTTGCCTCAGCACGTTATATAATAGAGTAACGCCGCGTTGACCAGAGTAGCGATGCCCCTCGCGTCGAGCGGAGGCCGAAGGCCGTAGTCGAGACGTCGCGTCGAGCGGAGGGTCGAGCGTTGAAAGCAGCCCCGAAGGGGCTTCGTGTCGTGAGCCGGACGGTAAACCGTCCGGCAGGCAAGCCATCCAAAATCGCCTTTTTCCTCACCGGATTCCTGCGAGGCACCATGAGCAACAAATTCGTCAAGCAAACCCCTATCCCCCCAGAAATTCAAGAACTGGCCGCCGAGCACGGGAACGCCCCCGAAGCGCTCCTGGAAATCCTGACCGAATTACAGGATCGCCCCGGCGGCCTTTCGCGTGAAGTCCTAACCGACACGGCGCGCGCCCTGGGCATCCCGCCCCACAAAGCCTATGGCATCGCCACGTTCTACTCCATGCTCTCCCTCGAGGAGCGGAAACACGTCCTGCGCGTCTGTGATGGGCCGGTCTGCTGGATGCACGGGGCCGGGGAGGCGCGTCGGGCGCTGGAGCAGGTCGCGGGTCCGGAGTGGCACGTGGAGCGCACCTCGTGCCTCGGTCTGTGCGACCGCGCACCTGCCGTCCTGGTGGACGAGGCCCAGGCCGGGCCGGTCACATCGGCCAACGCCGCCGAAGTCCTGAGCGGTCACTACGGCGAGGCGAATACCTATGCGCAGCCGCGGCCGGGGGAAGTGCGCGTCATGCTCGCCGCGACGGGGAAAGTCAAACCCGATTCCATTGAGTCGGCACTCGAACACGGCGCCTACGAGGGGCTGAAAGCCGCGTTGCAGAAAAAGCCGGAGGAGGTCATCGCTGAGGTCGAGGAATCTGGTCTGCAAGGGCGCGGCGGAGCCGGTTTCCCCACCGGTCGGAAGTGGCGCTTTGTGGCCGCCGAAGCGCGCACGCCGAAGTACGTCATCTGCAACGCGGACGAATCCGAGCCGCTGCTCTTCAAAGACCGCGTGCTGATTGACAGCAACCCCCATCAACTGCTGGAGGGACTGATCATCGCCGGGTACGCCTGCGGCGCGAGCGAAGGCTACATCTACATTCGAGGCGAATACGCACGCCAGGCGCATCTCCTGGAACGCGCCATCCGGCAGGCCGAGGAGAAAGGCTTCCTGGGCGAAAACATCCTGGGCAGCGGGTTCTCCTTCCACGTCCACCTGCATCGCGGCGCGGGGGCTTATATCTGCGGCGAGGAGACGGCGCTCATCGAATCCCTGGAAGGCAAGCGCGGCGAACCGCGCCTGCGTCCGCCCTACCCGCCACAATACGGCTTCCGCGGCCAGCCGACGGCGGTCAACAACGTGGAGACCCTCTCCGCCGTGCCGCACATCTTGAAGAACGGCGCCGCGTGGTGGAAATCGCTCTCCGATTACGAGGTGCCCGGCACAAAACTCTACATTGTCCTGGGACACGTCAAAAACCCCGGCCTGTTCGAGGCGCCCTTTGGCCTCACCCTGCGACAGGTGATCGAGGAATTCGGCGGGGGGATGCGCGAAGGCTCCACCTTCCACTTCGCGCTGACCGGCGGCGCAGCGGGCACCATCGTGGACGAGAGCCTGCTGGATGTCCCCCTGGATTACGCCTCGGCTCGGAAAGGTATCAGCCTGGGCGCGGGGGCCTTCCTGATTTACGATCAGAGCGTCTCGCCGGTGGCGCTTCTTCGCGAACTCCTGCACTTCTTCGCCGCCGAATCCTGCGGCAAGTGCACCCCCTGCCGCGTGGGGACGTGGCGCGCCCACGAAATCCTGACGCGCATGGCCGACGGCCATCAGCAAAAAGGAGACCTGGAGGAACTGCGCGCCCTTTCCGAGAACCTGCGCCTGGCTTCCTTCTGCGGGCTGGGGCAGGCAGTCGCCATCCCGATTGATTCGGCGCTCAGTCACTTCGCCGCTGAGTTCGAGGCCGCCGCTTGAATTCGCGCGAGCGAACATCGAAAATGGGTCAACAAATTACACCGATTTCAACTTCGGTACTTTTTAGGACCACAGCAAATCGCCCGATTCGCCATAAAGCGAGGTGCCCATGATTTCAATCACCCTCAACGGACAGAAAATCGAGGCCCGCGAAGGGCAGACCATCCTGGAGGTCGCCCGTGAGCACGGTATCCGCATCCCCACCC
>RFJH01000010.1 GCA_003694975.1 Anaerolineae bacterium
CCCCAATCTGAAGTCACCGAGGCCGATTTCATAGACCTGATCGAGCGCATTCCGCTGAAACCCAATATCGAGGTGCTCAACTAACGATGAAGGACATGCGCCTTTCTCTTGTCCTCCTCTCCCTCCTCCTGGCGCTCACGCTGGCCTGCGCGAGCGCCCCTATCCCCTCGGAGCGTCTCAAAGCCGAGCCGGTTGAAGGGTACCTCGTCGAAGTCCCGGCGGATCGCGCCTGGGGCGATAGCGGCGTCTCCCTGCACACCGGACAGGTCTTCTACGTGGCCTACCTCTCCGGCCTGGTCGCCGATGGCGAGACCGCCCTCACCGATGCCTCCGGTTCGGGGTACGTTTGCGGTCACGCCGGATGCTGCGAGCCGCTTCCCGAGGCTCCTCGCGGCGCGCTCATCGGACGCCTGGGCCGCGAGGTCTTCTACATCGGCAACGGCGGCGAGTTCACCGCCCCGGCGAGCGGTCGCCTCTTCCTGCGCATGAACGACTGCGACGAAGGCCTCTACGATAACCACGGCGCCTGGCAAATCCTCATCGTCCCGTGACCTCTCTCCCCGACCGCGACGCCGACTACTTCCTCGAACTGCAAACCCGCACCGGCTGGGGGAAGATGCTGGAACGCTTCGCCGCCTGGCTGGACCCCCGGCCCGGTTGCCGCGCCCTGGACGTCGGCACCGGCCCCGGCCTGCTCCCCGCCCTCCTGACCCGCGCCGGTTGCCGCGCCCTGGGCGTGGACCTGGACCCGCAGATGTTCCGCGACGCCCTCCACCCGGACCTGGTCCTCGCCGACGCCGCTTTTCTGCCCTTCCCGGCCACGACGTTCCACCTGGTCACCGCTTCCAACCTGCTCTTCCTGCTCCCCGAACCCCTGCCCGTATTGCGCGAGATGGCGCGTCTCCTGGTGGCGGAGGGGGAGATTGCCGTCCTCAACCCATCCGAGCGCATGAGCCTCGCCGCGGCCAAAGCCCTGGCCGAAGCGCGCGGTCTGAGCGGCCTGGCGCGCGAGACTCTGCTCAACTACGCCGCCCGCGCCGAGCGCCACTTTCGCTGGTCGGAGGGCGATCTGCGTCGCCTCTTCGCCTCCGCCGGTCTGCGCCTGACGGCGACGACCACCCGCATGGGTCCCGGCCTGGTGCGCTTCGCACGCGGCGTGCGCCTCTGAGAACGCGTCTCCACGAACATACTGCCCCACCTATATCACGCCCCACACATCGCCTCGATAGCGGGTATAGCACGGGGTACTCTCAGATGTTGTAGAAACGAGGAAACGCATCGCTCGACGGTGAGCGCAAGCGGCCCTTTCTGTGTCATGGCGAGCGCCCGTCAGGGCGCGAAGCCATCTCCCGTACCGGTGAGGAGACCGCTTCGGCAGACTTGGGCTTCGAGAGCATTTCGGCACGCTCAATGCGCCACCTCAACCACCAGCCTGTCTCGCGACGACACCAAAGGGAGCACTACAAGATTTGAATGCACCCATAGCACGCAACCGTCTTGCCGCGCCTGTACTATAATTTACATGCCGGTCGTCTTACGAGAGCGTTTACACCTTCTTTGCCCATGTCAACAATTGATGAAATCAAAGCCCGTATAGATATCGTGGACCTGATCACCGAGGCAGGGGTCAAACTCCGCAAGAGTGGTCGGAACTACATCGGCTTTTGCCCCTTCCACGATAACCGCCGCACCCCGGCCTTCGCCGTTTGGCCGGAGACGGGGACGTGGCGATGCTTTGGGCAATGCAACGAGGGCGGGGATATCTTCAAATTTGTTATGAAGAAAGAGGGCTGGGATTTCAAAGAGGCCCTGCAATACCTGGCGCGCCGCGCCGGTGTACCATTGCGCCCACCCAGCCCTCACGAAGAGGCCGCTCGTGAGGCACATGAGCGCCTGCGTGAAATCCTCGAAGAGGCGGTGGTCTTTTACCGCAACCGCTTGCAACACGCGCCGGAGGTGCTGACCTACCTGCGCGAACAACGCGGCCTGAGCGAGGCCACCATCGAGACATTTGGCCTGGGGTACGCGCCGCGCGGCTGGGATACGCTCCTGAAACACTTCACGGCACGTGGTTACAGTGAAAGCGACCTGGCAGAGGCCGGCTTGCTCTCCGAACGCGAGGGGGGCGGCTATTACGACCGTTTCCGCCATCGCTTGATGATCCCCATCCGCGATGAGCGCGGTCGCATGGCCGGCTTTGGCGCACGCACGCTCGAGCCGGATGGTGTCCCCAAGTACTTGAACTCACCGCAAACCCCTCTCTTCGACAAAGGGCGACTGCTCTACGGTCTCGACCGGGCGCGCAAACCCATCCGCGCCGCCGATCAGGCCGTGATCGTGGAAGGCTATCTGGATGTGATTGCCCTCCACCAGGCCGGCTATGAGAACGTCGTCTCGCCAATGGGCACGGCACTTACCGAGGCGCAGTTGCGTCTCCTGAAACGCTTCACCCGCCGCATCGTCCTCGCCCTGGACCCGGACGCCGCAGGCCGCAAGGCCGTCCTGCGCGGACTGGAGGCCGCGCGCCAGGCGATGGACCACGAGACGGAAACCCGCTTCGACGCGCGCGGCCTGCTCCGACACGAAGCCCGCCTTCGCGCCGACCTGCGCGTTGCCACCCTCCCCGAAGGCCTCGACCCCGATGAGATCGTCGCTCGCGACCCCGCCGAGTGGGCGCGTCTGATCGAGGCCGCCAAACCCATTGTCACCCACGTCATGGAAACTCTGGCCGCCGAGAGCGACCTGGAAGACCCAAAGGCCAAAGCGGAGATCGCGGCGCGCGTCCTGCCCTTGATCGAAGACCTGCCCGATCCGGTGGAGCGCGAAGCCTACCGTCAGCAACTGGCGCGATTGCTCCGGGTGGATGAACGCTCGTTGATCGCCGCGCCGGCCCGGGTCACGCGGACGAGGCGTCCTCGCGCCCGCCGAGAAACGGCGTCGGTACAGGAAGTTGTCACGGCGGTGACCCCGCCCGCGTCCCACAAGGTCGAAGCGCTTTGCCTGAGTCTGTTGTTGAAGAACCCGGAATTGCTCAACCGTCTGGACCGAGCGCTGCAAGAAGCCCGTTTACCCGCCCTCAGCCCGGAAGATTTCGGGTATACTGACCATCAGATCCTCTTGCATCTGATACGTCAGTCGTTAGAACAAACGGAGGTCGAGCCACAAGCGTACATTCGTAATTCGTTGCCGGACGATTTAGGCGACCTGTTCGCCGAACTTCAAAAACAAAGCGAACAGGTGAAGGCCATTGATGAACGCCTGCTGGACGAGTTGCTGCGAAATGTCATTCACCTGCGCCGCATGAGGCTGAACGAAGGTCTCAATCACCTGCGTTTCTTGCAGGAAGAGGCTCAGCAACAGGGCGATTGGATGGCGACCTCCTATCAGGAACAGGTGTTAAGACATACGAAGTTGTTGCGCGACCTGGATCAGGCCAGTCTCAGCCTGAGCATACGCCGACAGTGAAAAGCAAGGTTGCAACCATGCCTCGCAAACGCAAACCCACACCGAAGGGCAAGTCCCCTCCACGCCGTCGGAAATCCGGGGAGGAACTGACCGCTTTCGAGACGCTCCCTGAAGAGGAAAGCGAGTTCTTCGAGCCGGAGAACGCCCTCCTGGAAGGCGACGATCTACCGCCGGACGAGCCCGTTGACGCGAAAAGCCCGGAACTGGCCGCCGAACTGTCCGAAGACCCGGTGCGGCTCTATCTACGCGAGATCGGCCGCGTCAAATTGCTCGATGCGGATAACGAATTCCGCCTGGCAACGATGATTGAAGCACACCACCTGGCGGAGCAACTCAAGGAGTCGCAACGGCAACGGCGGGGAGGGAAACCGTTGTGCACGAGTGTCTTTCGCTCGGTGCTCAAAGAATTGGTGACCGCCTGGAAACGTCTTCAGGAAGATGCCTCTCGCCTGGGAGCCAACCGCCCCGATCTGGAATTGATGCTGACAGAGGCACAAGCCCTGCACGAGCAGTGGGAGACGGATACCCCATCTTACATGCGCGCCTATCTGGAAAGCGAATTGTGGGGCAAGGGCAAACTATGGGAGGGCCTGGTTCATCACGCGTACGGCATCTTCCTCGCCTTCTACCTGCTCCCCAGGCCGTACGCGGACTGGCTGCTGAAACACATCCAGAAAAAAGGTCGCCTGCCCGCCTTGCGGACGCTCTATCGTAACCTGCCGGAGGAGAAAGCCCTGGAGCAATTCCTGAGCGAGGTAGCACAGCGCGCAGATGAAGCGAGTCACGCCCTGGTTCGCGCCAACCTGCGCCTTGTGGTCAGCGTAGCAAAGAAATATCTGGGGCGGGGGATTCCACTGCTAGACCTGATTCAGGAGGGCAATTTAGGCCTGCTGCGCGCGGTAAAGAAGTTCGACCCTCGCCTGGGCTATAAATTCAGCACGTATGCTACGTGGTGGATACGCCAGTCTATCAACCGTTCCATCGCAGAGCAGGCCCGCACCATCCGTATCCCGGTACACCTCTTCGAGACCATTAGCCGGATTCTGCGCATCCAGCGCCGTCTGACGCAGGAATTGGGACGCGAGCCAACCACCGAGGAACTGGCCCTCGAGGTAGGCTACCTCTCCGCAGCAGACGTGCAGACCATTTTGCGCTCCCGCGCCGAGGGGACGCCGCTTCCTCCGGCAGTGCGCCGTCGTTGGGAACACGCGGCGGAGAAAGTAGAGCAGGTGTTGCACTCCGCTGAGGAACCCATCTCCCTTGAAAGGCCAATTGGAGATGAGGACTCCAATCAACTGGCCGATTTCATCGAAGATGCCGAGACGCCGGAGCCGATGGATGCCGCCGTGCGCCAGATGTTGCGCGAGCAGGTACAACACGCGCTGGCCGCGCTCTCGGAGCGCGAACGGCAGGTGCTCGAATTGCGCTTTGGCCTGATTGATGGAAAGGATCACACGCTGGAGGAAGTCAGCCGCTACTTCAACGTCACGCGGGAACGCATCCGGCAGATCGAGGCCAAGGCGTTGCGGAAATTGCGTCACCCCACCCGCAGCCGTCATCTGCGCGATTACCTGCTCTGAGGTACACAATGCAGAAAGAAAACACTCCCCTGGCGTGAACAACTCAGGGGAGTGTTCATTTCCACATAGAGGAGGGTTATGTCCTGGAGTCCCGGATGAGTTCTTTGAGCAACCTCCCCAGGCGACCGATCCCCTCGCGGATGGTTTCCGGCGCGGAATAAGAGAAATTGATGCGCATGGTGTTCTGTCCACCGCCATTGGGGTGAAAGGCCGCGCCGGGCACGAAGGCGACCTTGCGCTCGACGGCTTTCTTGAGCACCTCCGCGCTATCCATCCCCTCCGGCAGGATGCCCCACAAGAACATGCCACCCTGGGGTTTCGTCCAGTACACCTCGGAGGGGAACAGTTCCTCCATAACTTCCAGCATCACGTCACGGCGTTCTTTATACGTCGCCCGGATGACCTTCACGTGCTCATCCAGGAAGCCACCTTTGCCCACTTCGTAGGCGACCATCTGGTTGAAGGTGGCGGTGTGCAAATCCATGGCCTGCTTTGCCATGACCAGTTTGCGCGTCACATCTTTTGGAGCGATGACCCACGCCAGGCGAATACCCGGAGCCAGGAGTTTCGAGAAGGTACTCAGGTAGATGACATTGCCACTGTAAGTCGAGCCGTTGTCACGCCGATACTGGCTATCTACGGCGACCACAGGGGGCAAGTGTTGGCCTTCGTAACGTAACTGGCCGTAGGGATCATCTTCGATGATGGGGACGCCGTACTTATCGGCCAGTTCCACCAGATGCCGGCGACGCTCCAGGCTGAGGGTCACACCGCTAGGGTTTTGGAAATTGGGCAGGACATAGATGAATTTCGGTCCGGTCCGCAGTGCCCCCTCGAGTTTCTCCGTGACCATTCCTTCGTCGTCTACAGGCACGGTCACATACTGAGCGCCGTAAGCATTCCAGGCTTGTAAGGCACCCAGGTAGGTCGGCGATTCGACCAGGATACGGTCGCCGCGGTTGATGAACATACGACCGATGAGGTCTAATGCCTGTTGAGAGCCGGAGGTAATGAGGATATTCTCTGCGGTCACGGCGATACCGTAGCGATTGGAATGGCGGGCGATCATCTCACGTAGTGGACGGTAACCTTCCGTCGTGCTGTATTGCAACGCTCGCGCGCCGTGCTCTTGCAGCACTATGTTGCAGGCTTCACGAAACTTCTCTACGGGAAAAACCTCTGGCGCGGGCAGCCCACCGGCGAAGGAAATAATATCGGGCTGCTCGGTCAGTTTAAGCAACTCGCGGATAACCGAACTCCCCATCTGTCGGGTGCGATGGGCATAGCGATATTGCCACGGTGTGTGATTCATAGGCTCTCCTATCGTGAAATTTTTCGTTCGTTCCCTACAAAACAAAAGGCCTGACAGGTACGATTCACCTGTCAGGCCGACTGGCCTCCGAAATCATCATTATGCCATAGAGGAGGCTCATAAGGGATAGCGAAAGCATGGCACTATTATCTTACCGTTTTTTGGGCCAAACCGCAATAGGGAAACAACGAAAGGGAAAGATGAATGCCAGGCACATCATCCCCCATCCTTACCACCGTCGCCAGAACTGGAATTCGGCCAGTCCTTGTCCGGCCAGGGTAAGCGGAATCCCTATGTTGCCTGCCAGCCAGAAGACCAGTCCCCAGAACACCTTATCAACGAACGGAACATACCACAAGAGAAGAAAAAGGATCCAGATCCCTGCGCCGCCGATCTGCCCAAGACGGGCTTGCAGATCCGGCGAAAGATAGGGGGCCAACGCACCGTAACCATCCAGGGGCGGAAGTGGGATGAGATTCAACACGGCTGCCATGATTTGTAGCAAAGCCAGAAAAGCCAGCGCAGGCCAGATACCACCGCTCGTTGCCGGGGCAAAGCGCAAGAGAAGCGCCAAAAGCCCTCCCAGCAAGAGGTTGGAGAGAGGGCCGGCCAATGAGACTGCGCTCCTCCAGCGCCGGCTGCGAAGGCGCCACGTCTCGATATAGACTGCCCCGCCGGGTAGACCGATCCCACCCATGATGAGAAACAGCAGTGGCAGGAGCAGCGAATAGACCGGATGGGTGTACTTGAAGGGGTTGAAGGTCAGATAGCCTTTCTCACGCACGGTCCAATCGCCGCCCAGGTAAGCCACCAGAGCGTGTGAGAATTCGTGCAGGCTGAGCGAGAACACCCAACCGAGGAGGACAATGAGGAAAGTCATCTAGAATTGCCGCCTTTCTGAGAACATAAAACGACCACGGCGACCCTCACTCCTGAGATAAAAGGCGCAAAAGGGTCTCTCAATTGAGCAGGGCGAGGTCCTCGCTGCGCTCCAGAAACGGGCGCACATCGTCCACAAGCCGTTCCCAGGAATTGTAGAGTCCACGCCGCAGTTGTACCACCCACCCCGCTTTCACCCAGCGCGACAACTGGCGGCGAACGTCATTCGGGTCCACATCTCCTGTCAGGAGGAGGCCGGCCTCAAAGAGAGGCTCATCACCGACGAGTTCGAGCAGGCGGGAGAATTCCATAGCAATATCATGCCAATAATGGCAAAGTGGTGCAACGGATTACCCGATCCGCCGCGCGATCTCCCGTCGGATGACCTCCACGTCGAAATCCTCGCCGTGCGCCGGATAGACGCGGCGCGCGCCCTGCTCGATCAGCATCCCCCAACTCGCGATGACCCGATCCATATCCTCGGCCAGGATGGGCAGGCCGGGCGTCAGGCGCAGGAACCAGGCGTTCATGGCCATATCGCCCACGAAGGCCTCGCCGCCCTCCAGCAGCACGGTGGACGAGCCCGGCGAGTGCCCGGGCGTGTGGATGACCCGGCCCGGAATGCCGTATTCCGTCAGCGAGAAGCCCTCGTCGCCGAAAGCGATGTCCACCTGCACGGGCCGGATGGCCGGCCGGTATAGTTTTTTCGCCAGGGCGATCATCACCTTGCCCCAGGTCGTCTGCCCGGGGGGCAGCGGAGGGCGCCCCTCCTCGACCCAGGTGCGTTCGCTCTCATGCACGGCGACCGGCGCGCCGGTCAGGGCTTTGATCTCGTGGAGCGCGGCGATGTGGTCCGCGTGGGCGTGAGTCAGGATAATCAAGTGAATGTCCTGCGGCGCGATCCCCAGTCGCTCCAGGCCGCGCCGGAATTCCTCGAACCCTCCCGGCGCGCCGCCGTCCACCAGGACGTTCTGTCCGCCACGCAGGAGGTAGCAGTTATCGATCGCAGCAGGGATACGATGAAAAGTAAAGGCCATGTGGTTTCCTCTTCGAGTGTGTCAATGCGATAGTTATAGCATATTTCCCCCTTATCGGCAGGCCCATCTCTCCTGCGTGCACATGCAGCCGTGGATGACAATTTTGCCCCGAAAACTCTTTTTACTGATAGAATGGGGTATATCGAAAGGGAAAAAATGGAAAACCTATCCGGCACCATCCGTGTAAGTCTTCTGGTTGCCCTGTTTTTGACCGCCTGCCTCCCCTCTGCACCGGCCACAACGAGCAAAACAGCCTCTCCCTCTGCTTCCCCCTCCCCGCCGCCGACCCGGACGCCAACCTCCACGGCGCCGCCCACCGCGGCCTCCTCGGAGGTCGCCGACGTTCTCTTCTATCACGGCACCATCCTGACGATGGAGACCGACCACCCCACCGCACAGGCCATTGCCCTCCAGGGGGCGAAGATCCTGGCCATCGGCAGCGATGACGACGTCCTCGCCTATCGAGGCCCGGCAACACAGACAATCGATTTGCAGGGGTACACCCTCATGCCCGGCTTCGTGGACGCCCACAGCCATCTGTTCAACGACGCTGCCACCGCAGGCCTGGATATGGATCAGGCCCAGCAGCAGGCATTGGAATACGGCATCACCACCTTTGCGGACATGTTTGTCACGGAGGAGTTCCTGGCCGAGATGCGGGCCTACGAGCAGGACGGCAACCTACGCCTGCGCACCAGTCTGTACCTGGCGTATACCGATCCATGCGGTACTCTCTACGGAGACTGGTACAAGCAATACCCTCCCACCCGCACGCCCGGCGAAATGCTGCGCATCGGCGGCGTGAAGATGTTCGCCGATGGTGGCGTCTGCGGGAAAGCCGCCTTGAGCACCGGCTACCCCGGCGGAGGAAACGGCGACCTGTGGTTCACACAGGAGGCGCTGAATCGGGCTGTGGCGGAGGCGCAAAAGGCCGGCTATCAGGTCGCCATTCACGCTCAAGGTGACCTCGCCATCGAGCAGGCGCAGAACGCCATCGCCTTCGCCCTCGACGGTAAGCCAAACACCTATCGCCATCGCATCGAGCACAACCCCTTCGCCCGCCCGGATTTGTTACCCCGTTATTCCGAAATCGGGATTGTGCCCACCGCCTTCGGAGAATACCCGACCTGCGCCGAGGTGAACGACCATCTCTACAGCGCCTATTTTGGGGACGAGCCGATGCCCTGGCTGGAAAACTGGC
>RFJH01000081.1 GCA_003694975.1 Anaerolineae bacterium
ATGGCATGGAGGAGTGCCTCACGCGGCCCGGCCATGCGCATCGCCAGCGGCAGCAGGCTGAGCAGCGTCTTACTTTTATCGTAATACTTCTCCACCAGCGTTTTGTAGATGCGCACGCGGGTGTAGTGGTCCACGTCACCGGGTTTGGTCATGCCGACGACAGGGTGGATGAGCAAACTACCACCCACTTTCTCCGCGGCGCGCTTGGTCAGTTCCTCGTGGACGCGGTGGAGGGGGTTACGCGTCTGGAAGGCGACCACGTTATCGTTGCCCATCTCTTCGAGGATGGCCCGTACTTCGGCAGGTGTGCGACGCAGTTCCACGAAATCGTAGTACTTTGGGAGGTTGATGACCTTCAACTCGCCGGAGATGCACACCTTCCCCCACTTCACCATTTCGGAGACCATGGGGTGGCGGGCATCGTTCGTCCCGTAGGCCAGGCGCGCTTCCTTCTCCGGGCTCCAGGTGTAGATTTCCTCCAGGCGCATGACGGCCAGCGGTTCATTGAGCGCGTTGCGCAGGACGATCTCGTTCCCCACAGTGGGCAACTCTTCCGGGTTGGCCGTCAGGGTGATGGGCAGTGGCCACAGGGTTCCATCAATCAAGCGCATTTCCCGCAGGACGCGCTCGTAGGAGGCCTTGTCCATGAAGCGATCCAGAGGGGAGAATCCTCCTGTGGCGAGGAGTTCCAGATCGTGGACGGCTCGCTGATTAATCTTGATGGATGGCAGGGATGGGACGCGTGCAAGAAGTTCCTCGCGCTCCTCGCCTGTCACAACAAGGTTGACCAGTTTCCCCCCGTAGGGGGGGATCAGATTTGCTTTTTTCGACATTGGCTTACTCCATAACACGTTTTTTCGCCTTTGAATGGCGCAAGGCGCTATTATAGCAGGGTTTGCGCCGTTTCGAGCAAATGGTATGAGGTTTTTCTGGAAGGCTTTCTACCATATGTACAGGCGAGTGGTGCCCGGAGCGATGTTTATCCGTTTCAAGTACGTTCGACGGTATTGGAACCCTCCATTTTTTGTGCGCCTCTGGTAGAAGAGGAAAGCGGTGGTAAAATCTCTACGCTGAACCGTGCACACTGCACATATGCAGGAGAACCTGCTGCGTTAGAAGGAGTTCGTGCTATGGAGACTCAAACCGGTACGTTTGCTGTGAAGAAAGGTCTGGCTCAGATGTTGAAAGGGGGCGTCATCATGGATGTGGTGACGCCCGAACACGCCAAAATTGCCGAGGACGCCGGCGCCGTGGCTGTAATGGCGCTGGAGCGCGTCCCGGCGGATATCCGCGCCCAGGGCGGTGTGGCGCGCATGTCGGACCCGGAGTTGATCCTCAAGATTATGGATGCCGTCTCCATTCCCGTTATGGCGAAGTGTCGTATTGGGCATTTCGTCGAGGCGCAGATTCTGGAGGCCATTGGCGTGGACTACATTGACGAATCCGAAGTCCTCACACCCGCGGACGAGGAGCATCATATTGACAAGCACAAATTCAAAGTGCCCTTCGTCTGCGGCTGCCGCAACCTGGGCGAGGCGTTGCGACGCATCGGCGAGGGCGCGGCCATGATCCGCACCAAAGGTGAGGCCGGCACGGGTGATGTGGTCGAGGCCGTGCGCCATGCTCGCGCCGTGTTGGGCGAGATCCGCCGCCTGCAGAACATGCCGGATGAGGAGTTAATGGCCTATGCTAAGAGCATCGGCGCCCCCTACGAACTGGTCAAAGAGACCAAGGAACTGGGACGCCTGCCGGTGGTCAACTTCGCTGCGGGCGGCATTGCCACGCCTGCCGACGCCGCGCTCATGATGCAACTCGGCATGGACGGCGTGTTCGTTGGCTCGGGGATCTTCAAATCCGGGAACCCGGCGAAGCGCGCCGCGGCTATTGTCAAGGCCGTGACGCACTACGACGATCCGGCCATCCTCGCCGAAGTCAGCCGCAACCTGGGTGAGCCTATGGTGGGCATCAACGTTTCGACCATGCCCGAAGTCGAGCGCATCGCTGGCCGTGGCTGGTAATCTCGAGCGGTCCCTGGTCAACGGTCTGAGAAAATGAAAATCGGTGTCCTCGCACTGCAAGGTGACTTCGCTGAACACATTGCCATGCTGCGGCGTCTTGGGGTGCAGACCGCCGAGGTCCGCTTGCCGGAGCATCTGGATGACCTGGACGGCCTGATCATCCCCGGCGGCGAATCGACCACCATCGGCAAACTGGCCGTGGACTTTGGCCTGATCGAACCCCTACGCGCCTTCGGTGAACGCCATGCCATTTGGGGCACCTGCGCCGGAGCGATTTTCCTCTCGAAAGATGTCCGGCGCGAGCAACCCCTCCTCGGCTTGATGGATATCACCGTGCAGCGTAACGCTTTTGGCCGTCAGGTGGATTCCTTCGAGATTGACCTGGAGGTCGCTGCACTCAAGGCGATTGACGGCAAGGCGCGTCCCTATCACGCCGTCTTCATCCGCGCGCCGATCATTGAAACCGTCGGCGATGGGGTGGACGTGCTGGCGACGCTCCCCGATGGCCGCATTGTGGCTGCCCAACAGGGGAAACTGCTTGCCACGTCTTTCCATCCCGAATTGACCAACGACACGCGCTTTCACGCTTATTTCCTCTCTCTAATCCGCTGAGGCTATGCCGACCCGCCCGCTTGACCTGCTCGACCTTCCTACCGTCTACCGCTATCGGAGCGCTGTGCTCTCCCTTGATAGCGCGCGGGCGTTGACGCGCGGTAACCCCCTGAGCCTTGCCTCCCTGCTCGTCCGCCTTGACCCGGCGCAACGGTTTTACACCGCCATTCACGTTGCCGATAAGAATGAGCACCCTCCCTTGTTGGGCGGCATCACTCAAGCCGAGGAGGAAACCTGCGCGCGCCTCTCCTTCCTTGCCTTATCCGAAACCTTCGCAGAAGAGGCGTTGCTCGCCCTGCTCGACCACCTGACGACACAGGCCGGCTCCTGGGGCGTCTATCATCTGCTTGCCGAGGTGGATGAGCAATCCATGCTTTTCCCGATGCTGCGGAAGGCCGGCTTCGTCGTCTACGCCTGGCAACGTATCTGGGCGTTGGACGGGATCGCTCCCGCGAAGTCCCCTCGTTATCACTGGCGGAAGGCTCGCCCTGAAGACCTGCCCGCGATCCAGGCACTTTATCGCCACATCGTCCCCGGGTTGCTTCAGACGGTTGACCCCTGCCCACAACAGGCAGAGGGGATGGTTTGGTCGGATGGCGAGGACATCCTCGTCTACGTCGGTGTGAGGCGCGGTCCCCGTGGCGTTCTCCTGTACCCTATGATACATCCCGATGCCGGGCACATCGCGGAGGGGCTATGCGACTTGCTTCATGTCCTCTCGCATCGCCATGGTGATGGGGTTCACCTCTGTATGCGTTCGTATCAGGCCTGGCTTGAACCTATCCTCCATGACCTGGGTGCTTTGGCCGGCCCTCGTCAGGCCATCATGGTTCGCCATCTGGTCGCTCCGCTACGGGAAGAGGCTGCCGAGAAAGCCGGTCCCGAACAGGCCTGGGCCAGGCCCGCTACCCCCATTATTCGCTCCCAATCGGTACCACCGCCGATAAAAATTGAGATACCTGAGAATGGGTCAATTGCGTATTACCGATGATTTAGACGCCTTGCTGGCCGTTTTGCCACCTGATGTGAGCAAAGCGGTACGTGAGGCGAATGACAGCGACAATCTGCTTGAAGTCATCCTGGACCTGGGGCGTGTTCCTACGGCCCGTTTCGTCGAACGCGAGATCACGCTCTCCGAGAGGGAGGTCACGCGCGAAGATATTGATTACGTTGTCGAGCGGATTGGCGAGTTCGACGCAGACAACCGCGCCGGTCTGGAACGTACGTTGCATCGCATCTCGGCCATTCGTAACCGACGTGGTCACATTGTAGGATTGACCTGTCGCGTCGGGCGTGCCGTCTACGGCACGATTGATATCATCGAGGACATTATTCACTCCGGCAAGAGCATTCTTCTGGTCGGTCGCCCCGGCGTAGGCAAAACGACCATGCTGCGTGAGGCGGCGCGCATCCTGGCCGAATCCCGGCGCGTCATCATCGTGGATACCTCCAACGAAATCGGTGGCGATGGAGACGTGCCCCATCCCGCCGTCGGCAAAGCGCGTCGCATGCAGGTGCGGGAGCCCATGTTGCAGCATGAGGTGATGATCGAGGCGGTGGAAAATCATAACCCGGAAGTCATCATTATTGATGAGATTGGCCGCGAACTGGAGGCCGCTGCCGCCCGAACTATCGCCGAGCGCGGTGTGCAGTTGATCGGTACGGCGCATGGAAATACGCTGGAGAACCTGTTGCTCAACCCCACCCTCTCCGACCTGGTCGGCGGCATTGAGGCCGTCACCCTCTCCGATGAAGAGGCTCGTCGGCGCGGGACGCAGAAGACCGTCCTGGAGCGCCGCGCACCGCCCACCTTCGACATCCTGATTGAAATCCAGCAGCGAGATCGCCTTGCCGTTCACATGGACATCGCCGCATCGGTGGATGCCCTTCTGCGTGGCAACCCGTTGCCACCGGAGATCCGCACGCGAGATGAAAACGGGCGCATCCGTATCGAAAAAGCCCCTGTCACCCCCGGTCGGTTGGACAACGGCAGACGGATTCCCTCCACGCGCCCTTCTGTTGGTGGAGAATCTACTTCTTCTCCTGCTCCGCCGTTGCAGACCTTACGCGTCTACCCATACGGTGTGGCGCGCAACCGCCTCATCCAGGCGGCCAAGCGCCTCGGCGTCCCCGCCAGCATCGTGCGTGACCTGGATCAGGCTGATGTCCTGGTTACATTGCGTTCCTATTATCGCAATCGCCAACAGCCCGTCCTGGAAGCGGAACACCGAGGAATGCCTGTCTACGTGTTGCGGGCGAACACCGTCCATCAGATTGAACAATTCCTGATTGACCTTTTCAACTTGCCCGGTGAACAAATCGCTCCCTACGATATCGAGGCGATCCGTCGCCAGACCCAGGCTGCCATTGAGGCCGTGCTGAGCGGCGAGCGTTGGGTAGACCTGCCTCCCGGGCCGGCTGCCGTGCGCCGCATCCAACATGAGATGGCGCGCCGGGCGAACCTGGTCAGCCACTCCTACGGCAAAGAACCGCGCCGTCACGTCCGCATCTTTCGCGAGTGACCTTCTCTTATGTTCATCACCTTCGAAGGCCCGGAAGGCTCCGGTAAGACTTCCCACATCTCCTCCCTCGCCGACTGGCTGGAGGAGCGGGGGCACCGCGTCCTCACCACGCGTGAGCCGGGAGGGACTCCCATCGGTGAGCAAATCCGCGCCGTCCTCCACGATCTCCGTAACACGGAGATGCACCCCCGCACGGAGACACTGCTCTACCAGGCGGCGCGAGCGCAAATCGTGGAACAGGTCATCCGCCCGAAACTCGCCGAAGGGTACATCGTGCTCTGCGATCGCTACGCCGATTCGACCCTTGCCTACCAGGGCTACGGACACGGCCAGGACCTGAACGTGGTCCGTGCCTTGATCCGCTACGCCACCGGTGGCCTGACCCCAAACCTGACCCTCCTTCTAGACGTGGACGTGGAAACGGGGCTGAAACGCAAGGACAGGGAAGGCGAATGGAACCGCCTCGAGGCCTACGATTTGGATTTTCATCGCCGTGTGCGCCGGGGCTACCTGGAACTGGCGCGCGCCGAACCAGGGCGTTGGGTGGTGGTAGATGCTTCACAGCCCTGGGAAACCGTACAGGAGACCCTACGCAGGGCGATCGCGGCGCGTCTTCCTTGAGCGGTTAGAGATCGAGATCCGCGTCGTCTCCCTCTTCTCCGAGACCCTCCCCCAATTCCGGGATGGCCTTTTCGATCTCCTCCGGGCTTTGACCGGCTTCCAGGCGGTCCACCACCTCGTCGAATTCGGGGGGCAATTCCTCTCCTAACTCCTCCCCCATCTTGCGCATCATGCGTCCCAGGGCGCGAGGATCCTCCTCCAGACCATCCAGGGCGGCGGGATCGGCGAAATCTTCCAGACTCTCAAGTCGGCTTTCTTCCGAACGCACCACGCGCACCCGTGGCAGGCGCCGCGTCACGTTGGTGCTGCCGCAGTGGGTGCAGGTGGCCGGTTTCTTTCCATACTCCTCATAGGAAAAATACTGCTCGAAGCGCTTTCCACAGTCCAGACAACGGTAATCGTAGATCGGCATGGCTGCACTCCGGTATGAGAAGGATGGCAGCGTTATTTTACCAGCAACGGCTATCGCTTTTGGCAGCGTGCTCACGCGGGGCAGGACGGATTCCATCCGGGTGCACTCCGGTGTTGTGGAAACAAGGAAACTCTTCGCCCGACGGTGGGCGCGGCAGCCCTTTCTGTGTCATGGCGAGCGCCTGCCAGGGCACGAGGCTATTTCCTGTATCGGAGAGGAGATCGCTTCGGCGGGCCTGGCCCGCCCCGAGATGACAAGGGAGCGCATGAGCAACGCTCATTTCTACATGCCTACGTGATTTGAATGCACCCATTCCATCCCGCCCTGTCGAACGGACTTAACAAACATGTTAGAATCTTTGTGCCTTACTTGACAGGCCGATTCAATACAAGTACACTGTGGGTGGGTTGGGGAGTAGCCACCTTGGGACAGGTTGTCGTCAGGACGGAGCCCATGCTCCCGGCAGCCTGTGCGCTGCAAAGCGTTGGCGAGACCACCACGTTGTCTGTGGTGGTCTCTTTTCATCGGTGCAGGCATCCTCGACCTCGACCCCAGAAACCTTTCCGGAAGGAGAATTCGATGAGCGCAGAGTCCCATCTGGAAGCGACCCTTCCACCCCCTGAAAAGATTGCTGAGGGGGAATGGCATGCGCTGGATGTACAGGCGGTGCTCCGCCATTTGGAGGTGCAGGAGGGAGGGCTGACCTCGGAGCAGGTCGCCCGGCGACTGCAACACTACGGGCCGAATGAACTGCGTGAAGCGCCGCGCCCTACGTTCTGGCAGATGCTGTGGGAGCAACTGAACAATTTCGTCGTCTGGTTGCTCATTGCTGCCTCGCTTGTCTCGGCACTGTTGGGGGATTACCTTGAGGCCTC
>RFJH01000082.1 GCA_003694975.1 Anaerolineae bacterium
ACAAAGCGCAGGCTTGCGTCATAGGCTCACCCGCACCTCCGTCCCTTCGCCGGGGGCGGAGCGGACCTCGAAGCGGCCACCGAGGGCCTCGACGCGCTCACGCATCTGCCGCAGGCCGAGGTGACCCTCCGCCACCAGGCGCGGCAGTTCGTCGGGGTCGAAGCCACGACCGTCGTCGTGCACGCTCAGTAGGACGCCATCCGTCAGGTCAAGGGTCACCTCCACACGGCGCGCCCGGGCGTGTTTGGCGACGTTGTGCAACGTTTCCTGAATAATGCGGAAGAGGGTCGGCTCGAGGGCGGCGGGCAGGCGCTCGCGCGCCCCGGTCACATTTAATGAGATGGCCAGGTCGTGCTGCTCGCTGAATTCGGCCAGGAATTTCTCCAGCGCGCTCCAGAAGCCCAGTTCTTCCAGCGCCACCGGTCGCAGGGCGAAGAGCACGCGGCGCACCTCGCCGATTTTCTCACCCAGGATGCGGTGCAGGTTATCCAATTCGGCCTTCGCCTGATCCGGATCGCGTTCGATCAGGGATTGCCAGCGGCGCACTTGCAGGCGCAGGGCGGCCAGATCTTGCGCCAGGCCATCGTGAATCTCGCGGGCGATGCGGCGGCGTTCCTCGGCGATGGCCTCCTCTTCAGAACGGCGCGCTTTCTCGGCGGTGATATCTTCCACGACCAGGATGCAGCGTCGCAGGTCGCGCGCCGGAGCGGAGACGGCGCTCAGGCGCAGAGGGAATTCGCTCCCGTCGGCGCGGCGACCGGTCGTCTCCAGGGTGACCGTCTCGCCCTGCGCGAGTTGGATGCGGCAGCGCGCCAGGGTCGCGGGAGGCAGGCAGGAGGTCAGGGAGGACGCGGCGGGGCCGGGGCCGAAGAGTCTCTCCCAGTGCGGGTTGACGTGGCTTGTCGTAGGCGGAACCCGGCTGAAATCCGCCTCGCAGACGCCGACCGGGGCGTTCTCGAACAAGGTGCGGAAGCGTTCCTCGCTCTCACGCAAGGCGGCGACATAGCGCATCCGTCCGCCGACGTAGACCGAGATCAGCCCGAGCACGGCCAGCCCGACCAGCAGGCGGAACCACCACGTCTGCCAGAAGGCCGGGGCGATGACGACCGCCACGGACACCCCTTCTTCGTTCCAGAAGCCGTCGTTGTTGGCCGCCTTGACGTGGAAAACGTAGCGGCCGGGCGGCAGGTTGGTGTAACTGGCGTAGCGGCGCGTGCCGCAGTAAATCCAATCGGGGTCGAACCCTTCCAGGCGGTAGGCGTATTGGTTGCGGGAGGGGTCGGTGAAATCGAGGGCGGCGAACTCGAAGGCGAAGAAGTTCTCGCGATACGTCAGATGGATTTCCGTGACGTTTTGCAGGCCGCCCTCGAAGGTGCGCGGTTGATCGAAGACGCGAAAAGCGGTCAGGACGACCGGCGGGGGGACGGTGTTGTTGCTCAGGTGTTCCGGGTAGAAGGCGTTGAAGCCGTTGATGCCGCCGAAGAAGAGTTCGCCATCCGGGGCGCGGGAGGCGGCGCCGATGATGAAAGCGCGCCCTTGCAGGCCATCACTCTCGGTGTAGGTGCGCACTTCGCCCCGCTGCGGATCGAAGGCCGCCAACCCGCCGCCCATGGTCGCCAGCCAGAGAAGACCGCTCTCATCGCCGAGAAGGGCGACGATGGAGTCATCCGGCAGGCCGTCCTCGGTGGTGAAGACGGTGAAGGAGGGCGCGCAGGCTTCCCCCTCACCACAAGACGCCGCAGGGGGTGAGTCGAGGCGGTCCAGCCCGCCGTGCGTCCCGATCCAGAGCGTCCCTGCGGCATCCTGGTAGAGTGACCAGACGAAATCGTGGCTCAGGCTGTGGGGGTCGTTGGGGTCGGCGCGGTATTGGGCGAAGGTCTCGCGGCGAGGGTCGAAGCGGACGAGGCCGTTGTAGGTGCCGATCCAGAGCGCGCCGGTCGGGTCTTCGAGCAGGGCGCGCACGCCGTAGGTGTTGGGGAAGCCGTCCGATTCGCCGTCATAAGCGTAGCGGCGGTAGGTGTGCGTCTGGGGGTCGAAGCGCAGGAGGGCGCCCGGCTCCTCCGTGCCGAGCCAGAGCGCCCCATCGGAGGCTTCGATGATGACTTTGACCGCGCCGCCGCCTTCCCAGGTGAAATGCTCGAAGCGGTCGGTGCGGCGGTCGAAGCGGTCGAGGCCGACTTGCGTGCCCACCCACAGGTTGTGACGTGAATCTTCAAGGAGCGCGGTGACGTGATCGTGGGAGAGACTGGTCGGGTCGGCGGGGTCGTGGCGGAAGTGGGTCACGCGACCGGTGCGGCGGTCGAGGCGGTCGAGGCCGCCATCGTGCATACCGACCCAGACGAAGCCCTGATGGTCTTTCAGCACCGCGCCGACGACGGGGGCCGCCAGGCTGTTCGGGTCGTTCGGGCGCGGAGCGTAGAGGGCGAAACGCAGACGGGGGCGCGGGTACTGGTTTACGCCGCCGCCATCGGTGGCGATCCACAGGTTGCCGCTGCGATCCTGGAACAGAGCGGTGACCGCATCTTTGCTCAGGCTAGCTGGGTCGAGCGGGTCGTGGCGATAGGCGTCCAGGCGTCCGTAGGTCGGGTCGTAGCGGTAGAGGCCGTCTTGCGCGCCGACCCAAAGCGCCTCGCCATCCCACAGCAGCGCGGTGACCCGGCGGTTGCGTAACGGCTCGATGAAGTCGGTGAAGGCGCGGCGGGTGCGGTCGAAGCGTGCCAGGCCGCCCGATTCGGGTTGATGATGTCCCCCCATCCCAACCCAGAGGCCGCCATCGGAAGCGGGCAGAAGGGTCGTCACGTGTTTAAAGGCCGGCGCGCCCGGTGGTAAGGCCGGATAGGATGTGAAATGGCCGGAGCGGGGGTCGAGAGAGGCCAGGCCGCCGTATTCGGTGCCAATCCAGAGCGTCCCATCGGCGTCGAACAGGAGAGCGTTGATGTGGTTATCGGGGAGAGCGACCGGCTCGCGAAGGAACTGGGTGAACGTATCGGAAGCCGAGTCGTAGCGGAAGATGCCGCTTCCGTCGGTGCCGATCCAGAGGTTTCCGGCGGCGTCCTCCGCGAAGGCGCTCACGGATTCGTAGACTTCTGGGTGATGGACGAAGCGGCCCGAGGCGGCGTCGTAGTGGTCGAGGCCGCTGACCGTGCCGACCCACAGCCGGCCGTGGCTATCCTGGAATAGAGCGGTGACGGTATTGTTGACGAGCGAATCGGGGTCAGTGCGCCGATGGTGGAAATTGGTGAAGGTGTAGCCGTCGTAGCGGCTCAGCCCGTCCTGGGTGCCGAACCACAGGTAGCCGGTGCGGTCTTGCAGGATGCAGGTGACGATGTCGTGCGGCAGGCCGTCGGCGGTGGTAAAGTGGGCGAAACGGATGACGCCGCCCTGGGCGTGGGCAGGGACGGTGGGCAACAGGGCGATACAGAGAATGCAGAGAAGGAGAAGAAGTCTTCCGGGGAGGGAAAACGGCGTGGCGGAAAGGCCCTTTTTCATACCTTGTGAAAAGCCCGAAGGAGATTCCTGTTTTTTTCATTGCGTAGTGTAGCACAGGTTGGGAGAAAGGGGCGAGATGTGGATCGAACAATCGGGAATGTCATGGCCGCCTGCCCGAATCGGCAGGCGGCAAATGGCGACCTTGCTTGGTTGGATGGCGGGGCCACTCGCACTCGATCTCAGGCGAGGAAGAGTCCCACGGCAACCAATACGGGGGTCAGCAGGTTGATGAGGACGTTCTGCCCCATGCTGGGGATCAGGGCGGGGATGTTTTCGGCGTTCCGGAGGGCGCCGCGCCCTGCCTGGAGGGCAAGGACGGCGGTCAGCAGGGCGATCAGACTCCACGCAGGCAGCAGGCCGAGCAGGGCTCCCGCCAGAATGCTGAGATAGGCCAGGGCGAGGAGAGTGATGTAGATGCGGGCGCTCGCCCGACGTCCCAGGGTGATGGGAAGATGCCTGCGACCGATGCTCCGGTCGGCTTCTACATCCGGGAACTGGTTCAGGAGCAGGAGGTCACTGACCAGGAAGGTGGGCGCCAGCGAGGCGACGAAGGCCGTCCAGGTGTAGGTGCCAGTGAGGGCGAAGTGGGTGCCCATCACCATCAGGATGCCGAAGCCCAGGCCAGGAGCGATCAGGCACAGGATGGGGTTGTAAGCCCACCAAATGGTATAGGTCACCAGCAGGAGCAGGCCGAGGAGTCCCAACGGCAGGAGCCCCCAGCCGCGCAGGATGACGAAGTAGAGGCCGATGACGGCGGCAATGACGAAGGTCGTCCAGGCGAGCGCCAACGTCGGTTTCGCGAGTTCCGGTTGTGCGGGGAGTGTCCCACTTCCGCCGCTGAACGGCGTGCGCTGTGTCCTGGCGTCCAGGCCGGAACGGAAATCGAAGTACTCATTGAAGGCATTGACGCTGATGTGGGCGGCGAGAGCGCCGATCAGCACGAGAAACACGTGTACCCAGTTCAGGCTGCCGGTCTGATGGTAGGCGGTTCCAACACCCACTGCCACGCAGGCCGGCGTGAGAAGAAGGAACGGCAGGCGCATGGGCCCAAGAAGGGATTTGAGCGTGCTCATGATACCCTCCGATGCAATGGTTTAGTGAATGACCGGCTCGCCCCGGTTGGCCAGGGCGTGGTGGATGCGCTCTTTGTGGTGGTCGAACAAGGTCATCGCTTCGATTTCATCCAGTGGGAAAAACCCCACGGCGGTCGTTTCGTTGCTCAGGCGGAGTTCGCCACCGAGGACGCGGGCCTCGAAGGAGAGGACGACGATTTGTGCGCGGTTGCCATCGGGATATTCGACCAGGGCGTCGCGATTGCTGTATATACCGATCAGGCGCGTGACGCGGACTCTCAGGCCGGTTTCCTCCAGCACTTCGCGCTCGCAGGCTTCGGTGACGCTCTCTCCCGCTTCCATGGCGCCGCCGGGGAGACACCATTCTCCGTTGTCGGCGCGGCGAGTGAGCAAGACGCGGCGGCGCGTCTCGTCGAAGATGATGGCTGAGCAACCAATGCGCAGTTCACCGTGTTGGCCGATTCGGTCGCCGTAGAGGATGCGTGTCATAGGGGTCATGGAAGCAAAGTCGGACAGGTGATGGGTTTACGGGACGTCGCCGAGTTTGCGGTGGATGGCGGCGAGGGCCTGAGGGAGGATGGTGGCACAGGTGGGGTCTTCGGTGGATGCGTCGAGGCGGATGATGCGGTCCGGGTCGAGGGTGGCAAGGTAACGGTCCAGGAGCGAGGCGAGCAGGGTCAGGTCTTCGGGACGGGCGATGTTGATGCGGTCGCGGCGCGCCAGGCGGCCGGCGATCACGTCCGGCGGAGCGGTCAGGTGGATGACGAGGTCGGGTGGGGGGAGGCAGGCGCGCAGGGTCTCGTAGAGACGGCGACAGAGGTCGAATTCGGCGTCGCTCAGGTAGCCTCGCGCGTGAAAAAGGTGGGTGAAGCCGTAGAAGTCCACATCCAGGCCGCCGTCTACCAGGGCCGGGCGCGGGTCATGCCGCAAGAGGCGTTCCTGCTCGGCGCGCAGGAGGAAGTAGTCAATCTGGTTGGGGAGGGCATAGCGGGGATCGTGAGCAAAAAGTGCCTGGAAGGGACGTTCGGTGTGTTGTTCCAGGCCGGTAACGAAGGGGGCTGTCGCGGCCAGAGCGCGGACGAAGGTCGTTTTCCCCACGCCGGTGTTTCCAACAACGGCGATCAGTTTGCCCATCGCTGTTCAGGTGGAGATGATTTCGGCAAGGTAGGCTTTCACCCTGGCCCATTTGAGACGCGTCAGGATGTATGCGGAGTGCAGGATCTGGGCGTACATATGGGCGCGCCAGAGAATGCCCTGGCGCAATCCGCGGTGCATTTCGCTGGGAGGGTGCCAGACGCCTTTGAGGAAGACTCGACGGATGCGGTAGCCGTGTTCTCTGGCTGCAGCGGTGAGGGCGAGTTCGAAGCCGTAGCCGACAGCGGCCTCGGGAGGGACGCAGGCCAGGATTTCCGCACGCAGGCAGCGTTGACCTGTCAGCCAGGGGGTTGTGAGGTGGGAGAGATCGGTTATGAGGCGGCCTTTCCGGAAGAGGCCCATCGTCATGTCCGCTTCGCCTTTGAGCACAGGCAGGCACAGATCGAGGATGTGCTGCGGAGTGAGACCATGCAGGTCGGTATCCAGGAGGAGGATGTAGGGAGAGTGGGTACTGCGCCAACCGGTAAAGATGGCTTCGCCTTTGCCGCGATTGGTGGGGTGTAGCCGGAGATGGATGCGGGGGTCCTCTTCCCTGGCCTGGAGAATTTGTTCGACCGAATCGTCTTCGGAGCCGTCATCTACAACGATGATCTCGCGCAGCAGCGAGACGTGGTGCAGGGCGTTTAGTACACCGCGGATGTGTTTGCCCTCGTTGTAGACGGGCAAGATGGCGGCAACAAGCGCTTTGTCGGTGGTTGACAGGGGGATATCCGGCATGACTCATCGCTCCCTGGGGCGAGGAGCATTGTAAATCATCTCGTTCGGTGACGCAAGAGGCGTTGATGAGCCACAGATGGACACGGATGGTGGGTTTTGCCACGGATTGGCACGGATGGGCACGGATGGTGGGGTTTGCCACGGATTAGCACGGATGGACACGGATGGTGGGTTTTGCCACGGATAGGCACGGATGGGCACGGATGGTGGATTCTGCCACGGATTGGCACGGATGGACACGGATGGTGGGTTTTGCCACGGATAGGCACGGATGGACACGGATGAAAAAGTTCGCCACGGATCGGGTGGGGAAATCGAAACAGGGACGGCGGGTTTGCCGTCCCTGTTGTGCTTGAGGGATTAGCGCCGGCTGCGGTTGCGACCGCCACCGCCGCGGCGCCCACCGCCCTCGGAACGCCTGCCTGAGGAGCGGCGGTTGCTACCGCGGCTTGATGAACGTCCGCGACGGTCTCTTTCGAGGGCTTCTTCCACCGTCCACCCTTCGAGTACGGCCTGGCGCGAGAGGCGAATTTTCCCGTCGGGATCAATGTCGGTCACCATGACGGTCAGTTCGTCTCCCACCTTGACCACGTCTTCCACACGGTTGACGCGCTGGCTATCCAGTTGGGAGATGTGCACCATGCCGTCGGTGTTGGGCAGGATCTCGACGAAGGCGCCGAAGTCGGTTACGCGGACGACGCGCCCGGTGTAGATGTGGCCGATCTCCGGTTCCTCGGTCAGGGCCTTGATGCGGTCGCGGGCTAAGCGAGCGTTCTCGGCGTTTGTGGCAGCGATGTAAACGGTGCCGTCTTCTTCGATGTCAATGCGTGTGTCGGTCTCGGCCTGAATGGCGCGGATGGTCTTACCGCCCGGACCGATCACGGCACCGATCTTATCAATCGGGATGAGGACGGTGGTGATGCGCGGCGCGTGCGGTTTGAGATCGGGACGAGGTTCAGGGATGACCTCGAGCATCTTTTGGAGGATGTAGAGGCGCGCCTGGCGGGCCTGTTCAAGTGCCTGGGCCATGATTTCGGAACTCAAGCCGCCAATTTTGATGTCCATTTGCAAAGCGGTGATGCCTTTTTCCGTCCCGGCGACTTTGAAATCCATATCGCCCAGGTGGTCTTCCACGCCCTGGATGTCGGTCAGGATGGCGTATTTCTCGCCTTCTTTGACCAGTCCCATGGCCACGCCGGCGACGGGGGCTTTGATCGGCACACCGCTGTCCATCAGGGCGAGGGTCGAGCCGCAGACGGAGGCCATGGAGGTCGAGCCGTTCGAGGAGAGGACCTCGGAGACCAAGCGCAGCGTGTAGGGGAACTCGTTCTCCGGCGGGATGACCGGCTCGAGGGCGCGTTCGGCCAGCGCACCGTGGCCGATCTCACGACGCGAGGCGCCGCGCAGGGGACGTACCTCGCCAACGGAGAAGGGAGGGAAGTTGTAGTGATGCAGGTAGCGCTTGCTTTCCTGCGGACTGAGGGTATCCAGTTCCTGGGCTTCACCGAGGGTGCCTAAGGTGGCGAGGGTGAGAACCTGAGTCTCGCCGCGCGTGAAGAGGCCGGAGCCGTGGGCGCGGGGGCTGATATCCACCTCGCACCAGATGGGGCGGATGTCCTCCGGACCGCGGCCATCGGGGCGTTTGCCTTCGTTCAGGATGCGGTCGCGCACGACGCGCTTTTCCGCTTCCGTGAAAGCCTTTTTGATGTCCTCGGGGGCAAGGCTTTCGTCCTCGGCGGTCAGTTCGGCGGTGATCTCTTCGAGCAGGGCGTCCATGCCCTGGTGGTACGCCTCTTTGCTCAACGGTTTGCTCAAAAGATCGTTCATCGCGTCACGGACGCGTTCGAGGACCTTTTCCTTGAGCGCTTCATCGGGCAGTAAGATGATCGGCTCCCGTTTGGGTTTGCCGACCTCGGCAATCATTTGCTCTTGCAGGTCGATCAAGGGCTGGATGGCCTTGTGGCCGAACTCCAGAGCGGCGACCATCACGTCCTCGGGGACTTCCTTCGCCCCGCACTCGACCATGAGGATGGCCTCGCGCGTCCCGGCGATGCGGAGATCGAGGTCGGAAATCTCCATTTCCGCAAAGGTGGGATTGATAACGAATTCGCCGTCAATGCGCCCGACGCGCACTGCGCCGACCGGGCCACCCCAGGGGATATCGGAGATGGCCAGCGCGGCGGAGGCGGCGTTGACGGCC
>RFJH01000083.1 GCA_003694975.1 Anaerolineae bacterium
GCCACGGATTGACACGGATTAGCACGGATGGCTGATGGGTGGCCACGGATGGGCATGGATTAGCACGGATGAGCGATGGGCGGCCAGGTCGTCAGGGCGCGAGGTGCTCAAGAAGGCGCTCCGGTTTGCGGGCGTATTCCTCTAACGGGACCTCGCCGCGCGTCAGGGCGAGGAGGGTTTCGGTGAGCAGTCGGTTCACCGGTGTAGGGACGCCTGCCTTCTCGCCAAAACGCACCACGGCACCGTTCAGGTAGTTCACTTCGGATTTGCCGCGCCCGGCGTGCAGGTCGATGTGGAAGGAGGGCATCTTCCCGCCGCGACCCTTCCCCAGGACGCGCGCCACGAGCGGGCGGAGGAAGCCCGGCAGGCGGGCGACCCGCGCCAGGGCACGCACGGGCGTGCCGGGCAGGTCCACGACGGGGATCTCCAGGGCTTCCATCACCGCCAGCGCCTCGCGCAGTTGCTCCATCTCCAGGCGGTACAGGCCGGGGTGGAGTAGTATATCAGATGGCGGCATGTCCAGGATGGCGGAGGTGGCGTTGGCGACCAGGTTGGTGAGCATCTTCGACCACTTCATGGCTGCGGCGTTGGGAAAAGCCTGCGCGTTCAGGTAGGCCGCGTTAAACGCCGCGACCAGACGCTCGGAGAGTGGATGTCCGGCGGCAATACCCACGCCGCGCAGGCGCTCCAGGGTGATGTCGCCCACGACGCGGCGTCCGATGGCGCTGGTCACCGTGCCGGCGATGACCTTTTCCTCACCCAGGTCGGCAGCCAGCGCGGGTTCGTTTTCCACGCCGTTTTGCAGGCACAGGATGGGAGGAAGTCGCCCGGCGTGGGGTTTCATTTCCTCCAGGGCGGAGGCCGTATCGTACGATTTCAAGGCGAAGATGCCTACATCAAAGGGGCCGTAGCGCAGGGCTTGCTCCAGCGAGTCGGCGATGACGACCGCCGAGGGCTCGATCAGGTAGGCCTGACGCGCCTTGCGTCGTTTGTCCAGAGTCAGGTCGAGGCGCAGACCGCGCTTGCGCAGTTCTCCTGCCGCCTCTGGGCGTTCGATGAACGTCACGCTGTGACCGGCCAGCGCCAGGCTACCACCGATGTAGGTCCCGATGGCGCCCGCGCCGAAGACCAGCACGCGCAGGGAAGAAGGCTCTGCCGGAGTCATGATTCAATCCTCGTCGGAGAAGTGCCAGTGAGCATGGTCGTTGATGCCGAGTACGTACCAGCGATGGGAATCGGCCTCATAACGCAGAGTGGCGAACGCCGTGTTGCGGAAGCGGAAACTGATGCCCTGGAAGTTGACCTGTAACGTTAGCCCTAGAATGCCGTAGAGGGCCATGTTCAGCACGCCGCCGTGCGCCACGACCAGATAGCGCCCCGGCGGACGGTCGAGCAGGCGCTGGATGGCGCGTCCGGCACGCAGGTAAAGTTCCCAACGACTCTCGCCCGTTTCACCGATATGGACATAGGGCGTGAGGAGATCGGGCCAGCCATCGTGTTCGCCGACTTCCTCATGCGTGAGGCCGGCCAACTCGCCGTTGTGCCATTCCATCCAGTCGGGGTCGAACTCCAGGGGCACGCCGAGGGTCTCGGCGATGATCTCGGCGGTGTGACGGGCGCGCCGCAACGGGCTGGAGATGATGCAATCGAAACGCGCCTTCTCTTCCTGCCAGCGCCTCGCCAGGGCGCGCGCCTGGGCGAGGCCGGTCTCGGTCAACGGCGGATCGCTCTGACCCTGAAAACGCCCCTCCGCGTTGCCCACCGATTCGGCGTGTCGTAAAAAGACAATCTCGTGGACGCTCCTGCCCGCAGCCTTGCTCACCGTTTCCCGACCTCCTCCTCCCCCTGTGCTTGTGCCGTTCCCGAGGCCCGCGGCGAGACGCGCTTCCGCTCCCGAATCAGATAGACCGGTCGGCGCTTGACTTCCTGGAAGATGTACCCGACGTACACGCCGATGAAGCCCAGGACAATCATCAGCATCCCGCCGACGATCAGGATGACGAACATCAGCGAACTCCACCCCGGCGCGAGCGAGTCCTGTCTCCCCGTGACCCAGAAACTCAGCACGTAGACCATCTCGGCCAGAGCCAGGAGGAGCATCAGCCCGCCCAGGCTGACCCCGATATAGAGCGGCACGAGGGAGAAGGAGAAGATGGCATCCATCGCCAGTTTGACCATCTTGCGCAACGAGTATTTCGATTTTCCGCCCACGCGCTCGGCCGGGTGATAGGGCAGGATGACGGTCGGAAAGCCCATCCAGGCGACCATGCCACGCAGGAAACGGTGGTACTCCGGCATTTTGCGCAGCGCGTCTACGGCACGGCGGGAGAGGGCACGAAAATCGGCAGTCCCCGGCGCGATGTGCGTCCCACTGATGCGGTTGATCAGGGCGTAGAAGGCCGCCGAGGTCCAGCGTTTGAACGAAAAGCCGGGGTACTCGTCCATGCGCTGCGTCTGGACGACATCGTAGCCCTGGCGCACGAGGTCAATCATCTGGGGGATGAGTTCCGGCGGGTGCTGCCCATCGGCATCGAGAGTGATGACGATATCGCCATCGGCGAGGTCCAGGCCGGCGGTGAGTGCGGCCTGATGGCCGAAGTTGCGGCTGAGGGTGATGACCTCCACGCGCGCATCCGTCTCGGCCAGCGCGGCCAGGCGGCGAGGGGTGTCATCGGTGGAGCCGTCGTCCACGTAGTAAATGGTGCAGGGATAGGGCAAAGCGTCCACCACGGCGCGCAGGCGGGCGTGTGTGCGCTCAATAATCTCTCCCTCGTTGTAGACGGGGAGCACAATCGCGATGGTCGGCATCAGGTCAGACAAGGGGAGTACTCCTGTGTAGACAGGAGGTCATTTTACCAC
>RFJH01000084.1 GCA_003694975.1 Anaerolineae bacterium
AGCGCGTCCTGACTACCGATCCGGGCATCGGCGTCGTCCGTCACGCCGACGCAGGCTACGAACTCGCCATCGAGACGGCAAAGAAGCATGGGATCAAGATGCCCATGCTGGGAAGGTGAGGTTGATGAGGTGAGGTGACAGTCACTTTCAAAGTGACTGTCACCTTTTACTTTTAACCGGCGCGGCTTTTTCTTTGTTGATTTGACGGGGATAGCGGAGGCTGGTACAATCAGCCGCCGGAGTGTTGTACCCTTCGCTCCGAAATCGCTTTCTATGAAAGGGCTTGAGAAAAATGAAGGTATTGTTGATTAAAGATGTGTACAAACTCGGACGCGCCGGCGAGGTCAAGAAGGTGGCCGATGGGTATGGACGTAATTATCTGATCCCGCAAGGCCTGGCTATCCTCGCCACGCCAGGGGCGCTCAAGCAGGCAGAGAGGATTCGCGCCCAGGCAGAAATTCGACGTGCGAAACTGAACGAGGAATTGAAAGACCTGGCCGAGCAGATCGCCGGCCTCACGCTGACGTTCCCGGCTAAGGCCGGAGAGACCGGCAAACTCTACGGCTCTATCACGCGCCAGGATGTGGCCGATGCCATCCAGGAGAAAACCCGCTACGAGGTCAAGCGTCAGCAGATTGAGATGCAACCTCTGCGGACTCTGGGTGAGCATACGGTGCGCGTGCGCCTGACGATGGACCTGATCCCCGAGGTGAAAGTTATTGTCCATCGCGAGGGCGAGACGCCGGAGGCCACCCTGGCTGCCCTCGCCGCGCAACGCGGCGAGGAAGAGCAGGCCCAGCCGGGCGCGAAGGCGGAGGGCGAGCCCGCTGCCCCCACTGCAGAGACCGAGAGCGCGGAGGAGACCGCCGCCGGGCAAGAGATAGAGGCCTGAGCGCTTCTGTCCTCCAACCACATACCTGCTTTTGAGAACATCACCGGTTCGCACCCGGCACAAGGGGAGCCGGTGATGTTGGGTTAACGTGATGGCGAAGTCAATTGGTGAACAGTTGAGAGCCGCGCGTGAGGCCCGCCGCCTGAGCATCGAGCAGGTGGCACAGGCCACGCACATCCGTACCCGCTATCTGAAAGCCCTGGAGGCGGATGATTTTTCCGTCATGCCGTCCCCTGTCCAGGGGCGTGGGTTCTTGCGACTGTATGCGGAGTTCCTGGGTTTGGATGCGGAGGCTCTGCTGGAAACTCTGCGCAGTGCTCAAATCACCACAGAACAGATGGCGGAGGATGTGCTTGGTCCCCTTTCGGGTGCTGAAGTCTCCTCTCAGGAAGAAGGCCAACGTGAGGAGGAGCAGGAAGGGGTTGAGGAGGGGGCGCGGGAACCGTTCTGGCAACGGTGGTTGCGCCGAACCAAAGGGGAGTTGGGTGAGGAGGGGACAGAAGCGCAGCCACGAACCGAACCCCAGGCTCCGGCCAGGGACGATGCGGAAGAGTCTCCCAGGGAGACAATGCTGAGGGATGAGGAGGACGTCTTGGAGGGGGATGAGGCCATGGGAGAAGTGTCGGAAAGCGTCTCTTCGGATGGACAGGCTCCGCTTTCGCCTTCCAGGGAGATTTTCGCCGAGATCGGCGAACAATTACGTCGGCGCCGGGAAATGCTCAATTTGAATCTCCAGGAGGTGAGCCAGCACACCCGTATTGCGGAGCGTTACCTGCTCGCTCTGGAGAGAGGGGATTTCGGTTCTCTCCCCTCGCCGGTGCAGACGCGGGGGATGTTGAACAATTACGCCACCTTCCTCGACCTGGACGCCGACGCACTCCTGTTACGATTTGCCGATGGGCTGCAGGCCTGGCGTCTGGAACGGCATCCTCCCTCCGGGCCACGAAGACGCCGGGAGGCGCCGGGGAAACGATTTTTGCCCTGGAGCAGGTTCATCGCTGCCGACCTGGTTTTTGGCCTTGGGATGGCTGCCTTACTCATTGGCCTGGTCATCTGGGGAATCAATTATGTGCTCACACTGCGCGCCTCGCCCCCATCAGCACCTACGCCGCGCTCAATCTCAGATGTCTTGCTGGCCTCGCCAGTGGCCATGACAGAGGTTGTCGAGAAGGCGACCGAATCGTTGCCTACACCCTCTTTGCCACCCGAAGAGGTCGCTCCGGCGGATACGCCCACACCCTTGCCGGAGAACGTTCAGGTGCAGGTCTACATCTCGGTCGTGGGACGCACCTGGCTGCGTGTGGCGGTGGACGGTGAGGTCGTGTTCGAGGGGCGCGTTTTACCGGGAAGTGTTTATTCGTTCGATGCAGAAGAGCGGGTTGAGGTGCTCACCGGCAACGGGGCTGCGGTGCGCGTCCGCTACAATCAACGCGACCTGGGTCTGTTAGGCGATTTCGGACAGGTGATTCACCTGGTCTACACCGCCAACGGCATCCTGACACCCACCCCCGCTCCCACCGCGACCGCCACGCCCACACCGCCGGTCACGCCAACGCCTTCGCCAACCCTCACCCCAACCCCGACTCGCACTGCCACGCCTTCCCCTCAGGAGTGATATGCCTCCCCAGACGTTTCACCTGATTTCCCTCGGTTGCGCGAAGAACACCGTCGATTCGGATTCGATGGCCTCTTTACTGATCGGCGATGGCTATCACCCCGTAGACCGCCCAGAACGCGCCGATGTGGTGATTGTCAACACATGTGGGTTCATCGAGCCGGCACGCCGGGAATCGCTGGAGACACTGCGCGAACTGGCTTCCCACAAGCGGGAGGGACAGATGCTGATCGCCGCCGGTTGCCTGACGCAACGCTACGGTGCCGAGATCGCCCGTCAGGTGCCCGGCCTGGACGGTATCCTGGGGACGCGTCGCTGGATGGACATTGTCCAGGTTGTGCGGCAGGCCCGTGCCCGTCCGCACCCCGAACCGCTTTATCATCTACCGACGGAAGCGCGCACCGTAGGGAAAGACCCCCAGTCGTTGCTGCGTGCCAGCATCCAGGGTGCGAGCGCCTACCTCAAGATCGCCGATGGCTGTCGCCGCCCGTGCGCCTTCTGTGCCATCCCTCTCATCAAGGGCACTGCGGTCAGCCGGCCGATGGATGTCATCCTGAACGAGGCGCGCGCCTTGCAACAACTCGGTATACGCGAACTCATCCTGATTGCCCAGGATACCACCGATTACGGCCACGACCTGGGGATGAAGGACGGCCTGGCCACGCTGCTGGAGCGCCTGGTCGAGGTCGCCCCGGATATCCCCTGGATACGCATTCTGTATGCCTATCCGGGCTATGTGACCGACCGCCTGATCGAGGTCATGGCTACCCACCCTCAGATTTTGCCTTATCTGGATATGCCTCTCCAGCATGCCCACCCTGATACGCTGCGTCGGATGCGCCGCCCGGCGAACGTCGAATGGGTTTATCGCACGCTGGAGAAGATGCGAGCCGCCATGCCAGGCCTTGCCATCCGCACCACTTTCATTGTCGGCTATCCCGGTGAGACAGAAGAGGAATTCCAGACTCTCCTGGATTTCATCGAGGAGATGCGGTTCGACCGCGTGGGAGCGTTCCGCTACTCCTTCGAGCCTGGGACGGCCAGCGAGCCTTTAGGAGACCCGATTCCGCCGGAGGTCAAAGAGGAACGTTATGCCCGCCTGATGGAGAAGCAACAGGCTATTTCCCTGCACATCAATCAGTCTTTCGTCGGCAAGACGTTGGATGTGCTGGTCGAGGGGCGCGAGGGAAATATCGCCATCGGGCGTTCGTATCGTGACGCGCCGGAGATTGACGGCCTGGTGTTGATCGAAGGAAAAGCCGAGGTGGGGACGCTTCTGCCGGTGCGCGTTACAGGCGCGATGGTCTACGATTTGAGCGGGGTGCCCGCCGCACGCACGTAGGGACGGACGCGCTGCCTTTCTGCCGACTGACGACCCGCCGCGCACCGTAACCGTATCTCGCCGCGCCGGAGGATGACAGCACTCCATCAGACGGGGAACCCAGGCGCGACTTCTCTTTCTCAACGCCGTATATCTTTCAGGAACAGCACCGAATCGATCACCCCAACTCTAGCAAGGAGAGTGTTATGTCGCGCAGCCGGTTGTTGCCCTTTCTCCTGAGTGCCTTTCTGCTCACGATGGCTTGTAACATACGCCTTCCCCTTCCTTCCGTACCCACGCCGGGGCCGGAAATCGTAGACGAGGTATCCATCCCCTGGCCGGAGGAGGATACCCCTGTCCAATTGACGCTTCGCTTCGGTGGAGGCACGTTCGCGCTCTCTCCTGCCGCTGATGAGGAAATGCTCCTGAGTGGCACGGCGACCTATAATCTCCCCGATCTCAAACCGCACGTCGAGGTCATTGGAAACCGCGTTGAGGTCTCCCAAGGCGAAGTCTCTTTTAGCGATGGCCTCCGCTGGAAGGACGTGAAGAATGAGTGGCGATTCCAACTGGGCACGCGCCCCCTCGATTTGCATATCCAGGCCGGCGCTTACCAGGCCGAATACGACCTGGGAGGGCTTGCCCTGACCTCTCTGACCATCCAGGACGGCGCGGCGGATGTACATCTCTCGTTCTCCAGCCCTAATCGAGCCGAGATGTCCCTCCTGCGGTACGAGACCGGCGCCTCGGATGTCCGCATGGACCACCTGGGCAATGCCAATTTCAAAACCATGATTTTCAAGAGTGGCGCCGGAGATTACACCCTGGACTTTTCCGGCGAGTTACAGCAAGATGCCACGGTGACCATCGAGACCGGATTGAGCAACCTGATCTTGCTTATCCCCCAGGAGATCCCTGCTCAGGTGACCGTGGAAGGCGGTCTGACCAACGTCGCCGCCGATAGTGGTTGGTCCCAGCGCGGGAACGTCTATACTCAGGAAGGGGAAGGGCACTCCCTGGTCATTGTTGTCCAGATCGGGGCCGGGAACCTCACCCTGAGCCATTGACAGCGCGCTATTCTTCCGCGCGCTGGGTTTTCAAGGCGAGCAAATCCACCTGTCGGCGGTTGAAGAGCGCGGCCGGGCTTTCGATATTGAGCGCCGGGATCAGGATTGCGGTCAGGTGTGCTTCGAGGAGGGGAATGAAATCGCGTGTTCCATCCGCCATGATGGCGCTGAAATCGAAACGCCCCGGCCATTCCAGCGTCCCTTCCAGTTCATAGACCTGAGTGGTCACACGGACGGGATAACGCACCGCTTTGGCAAACCCTCCGCGCACCAGGCCGTGCGGGCCGAGGTCTTCGCGGCGCGCGACACATACGGCGAACACCCGCGGCTTTACCATTCGTACCACGGAGAAGTGGTCTACCAGTTTGGTTGGCATGTGCACGCGTGCCAGGCGCGCATCGTGGACCTCGAAGAAGGAGTTCGTCACATCGTTCATCAGGCCGATCACACCGGTGTTGGTCACCAAGACCTTGCCCACCACGCGATAACTCGAGGTGAGCACATCGACCTGCACGAAACGTTGCGTTCGAGGAGTGGTACTGACGGACATACGATACCGCTCACAAGGGAGGCGTGAGGATCAGAGACTTCACTTGGGCGAGGGGCGCGTGCCGTCTCGCTTGGGACGGGCGGGAGGTTGCCCTCGCCTCCTGGATGCCGGTCGCCCGGCGGTGGGGTTGAGCAACGTTGAGAGCCAGCCGAGAGCGCGTTGATCGTACTCCCGCCGGCCACATACGTCACAGACCCAGGCGGGGAAATCCGGGACGGTGATCAACTCGTCCCCGAGCCATGTGAAGTACGTCAGATATCGCAAGCGCATCAACCCCGCCTGACACTCCGGGCAGGGGATGGCTGGAGGGGAATCGGGTTCTTTGGTCATGGCTGAGAGCCCCTTCCAAATGGGTTTCACGGCCCGGCAACGGCGACCTGAGTATGGTCAATCATTGCCCAGGCGGTCGGCGGCCAGTACACGAGCACGGCCTTGCCGATGACGTTCTCCATTGGCACCAATCCCCATGTGTGGGAATCGGACGAATCGTTACGGTTATCACCCAGGACGAAGAGGTAGCCGGGAGGTACGCTCCACGTGCCGGAATACCGTGGGGGTGCGGCGATGTACGTCTCATCCAGGCGAGCACCGTTAATGTAGACCTCGCCGTTCGCTATCTCGACCTTTTCTCCTGGTAGGCCGATGACGCGCTTGATAAAATCCTGGTGAGGGTTTATCGGGAAGCGAAAGACGATGATATCGCCTCGCTGCGGCGAGCCAAGACGGTACGCCAGTCTGTTCACCAGGACGTATTCTCCATCGTTCAATGTTGGGAGCATGCTAAACCCGTCCACACGCACGCGAGCGGTCAGTGCGTTAATGCCCAGATAAAGCGCTACGGATAAAAGGACTGTCTCTATCACGTCGAGGAGAAAGCGTCTTAAATCAAGTGTCTCCTCGGTGGGTACGGTAGGAACGTCGCTCTCTGCCTTATACCCTTCCAAAAAACACACCTCCGGAGAATCGTTTCAGGAGGATTATACTGCTTTTTGCCGTTCTGTCGAATCGATCAGGGGACGCGCCCCCACGCGAAGAAGGTGGGAACATGCAGCACGCGCTCCCCGCTTGCCCAGGCGAGTTCATCCAGTTTTTTGAGGCGGGACAACGTCTCTGCCGGGACAAAACCCGCTAAATCGGCCTCCAGTACAGCCCATTCCAATTCTCGTTCTTCGGGCGTGAGCGCATCGCCCGGACCCTGAGCCAGTTCCCCCGTTTCAACGAGGCGAAGCCCCGCCTGAACAAAAAGGTCGGCCAGACGACCTCCCAGAGTAGGGTCGGCGCCCTGACGACGCAGAGCGTCCGCCTGCCAGCGACCGAGGGGGGCCAGTTCGGGAGGCTCGTCCACGCGACGGCTGTAATCCGGCTCGGCCAGGGCGAGCACATGGCCGCCGCGGCGAGTCACACGCCGCATCTCGCGCAGTGTTTGCAGGGGATTGGGCACCCACATCAGCGTGAAGTGGCAAAAGGTAATGTCAAAGGTATGGGAGGGGTAGGGGAGCGCGCGCGCGTCCCCGCAGGTCAGCAGGGCGGCGGGAGCGTGGATTCGGGCCCTGAGCAGGCGCGACAGGTTCAGGTCCAGGCCGTGAGGTGGGGGCGCCTCAGGTGGCACGTCGGCCAGGATCGCCCCCGTCCCACAACCGACTTCCAGAATGCGGCGCGCCGACCTCAGCCCTGTCTCCCGGAAGAGGTAATCACGCAGAGCGCGCGTCCAGCGTGCCTGTTGCCGGAAGCGCGCGTGTGGATCGAACATTGAGTGCCCGGAACGCAGAACGTTGTTGGGTATAGGCACGTTATATCACAAAAAGTCATGGGCGATGGGCAAGAATCGCCGAATTGGGTGCCCCCAGATGTTATAGAAGCGAAAAAACTCTTCGCTCGACGGTGAGCACAAGCAGCCTTTTCTGTGTCATGGAGAGCGCCTGCCAGGGCGTGAAGTTCTCTCCCGTAGCGGAGAGGGGATTGTTTCGGCGGTCTTGGCCCGCCTCGTGATGACCCCAAAGGGAGTGCGCGAGCAACGATCTTTTCCACATGGTTTGAATGCACCCCGACGAATTGGCCACAGGGAATTTGCTCCTCACCACCCAGGTCCAGGGAATACAGCAAGGCACCGGTGCGATGCCGGTGCCTTTTCACTGTCGGGGCGGGCGGATTTGAACCGCCGACCTCACGGACCCGAACCGTGATTTGCTCATAGTTTCCAGTTTGCGACGGGTGAAGCCTTATCGTGGTCTCTGTCAATGTCGATCTGAGCGATTTTCAGATACCGCTTGACCATATCCAGCGATGTATGCCCCAGAATTTTTTGAAGCGTATAGATGTTGCCGCCGTTCCGCAGATAAGTAATGGCAAACGTGTGCCGAAAGCGGTGGGGGTGTACTTTGGGTATTCCAGCGCGTGCCCCGAGCCTGAAAAGCAAAAGACGTAAGGCATTGCGATCGAGTTGATGCCCGGAGTGCGTTGTAATCAAAGGCGCGTGGAAGTGCTTTTGCAAATTAGAGATGCCACGCGTTCGCAGGTATTCAAGAATGGCTTGCAACGTGCGCTCGGAAATACGTACCTGCCGCTCTTTTCGGCCTTTCCCCATGACCAGTATGTGCCGTCGGTACACATTAAGATCCTGGATACGTAGATTGCCAATCTCTGATGCGCGCATGCCGGTATCTAACAACAGGTACAGGATAGCTCGATCGCGCTGTGGATTGGCGCTCCCCATACACGCATCGAGTAATTTTTCGATCTCGTCTCGGCTAAATGGGATGATTTCGCGCTTCTCTGGCTTTGGGGGCTTGACCTTCCTGACCACGTTTATTGTGGCGTGGCCATTTTCAACCGCCCATGTCCAGAGTGATGAAAGGGCTGTGTGATAATTGCGGGCTGTCTTCTTACTCACACGCCTGACGTGTTCGCTGGCCATGAAGCGTGTGATGGTCTGGACATCAATATCTTCAAAAACGATGTCTTCTCCCACGAACTCCGAGAATAATCGAAAGGCGTTTTGATAATCCTGCAACGTGTGCTCGGAGTAGCGGGATGCCCGACGGGACTGAATGTATTGAGCGATGATGTCTTTGAGGGTTGACATTGAAGGCCTCCTACTACATAGGATTGCTCAGA
>RFJH01000085.1 GCA_003694975.1 Anaerolineae bacterium
GTTTTTGTTTGCGCAGTTCGTTTCGTACGTCAACCAGAATGTCTATGAAGGGGGTCGCTTCGCCGCCTTTTTTCTCTGCCAGGCGCAGACCGAGGACACCGCTCAGTTCGCGCAGGACGTCTTGAGCGGGTTGGAGTTGCTCGTCCGTGGCGCCCTGGTCGCGGGCGGTGTTGATGGCGCGGACGAGTTCGAAGAGCGCCGCCAGCGCGCCGGAGGTGTTGAAGTCGTCGTCCATGGCCTCTTCGAAGGCTTTGCGCGTCGCCTCGGCCTGGGAGGCGAGGGCGGAGGCGGCCTCGGTGGAGAGTCCGCGCGCGGCGGGCGCGGCAGGCCGAAGTCCGGATTTGAGGCGCTCCAGGGCGCCTTCGGCGCTTCGGATGGCTTCGTCGGTGAAGGCCAGCGGGGCGCGGTAGTTCCCGTTCAGGACGAGCATTCGCATCACGTCCCCCTCGTGTTCGGCGAGGAACTCTTCAATGGTCACCAGGTTGCCCAGGGACTTGGACATCTTCTCGCCGGAGAGTTGCAACATGCCGTTGTGCATCCAGTAACGGGCGAAGGGTTTGCCGGTGAAGGCCTCGGACTGGGCGATCTCGTTCTCGTGGTGGGGGAAGATGAGGTCGTTGCCGCCGCCGTGGATGTCGATTTGTTCGCCGAGGATATCCAGGTTCATGGCCGAGCATTCGATGTGCCAGCCGGGGCGACCTTTGCCCCAAGGGCTGTCCCAGGCCGGTTCGCCGGGTTTGGCGGCTTTCCAGAGGGCGAAGTCCATGGGATGCTCTTTCTCTTCGCCGACCTCGATGCGCGCGCCGGCCTGCATCTCCTCGATTTTGCGACCGGAGAGTTTGCCGTAGTCCTTCTTGCGCGTAACGCGGTAGTACACATCTCCGCCGGGGGTGGCGTAGGCGTAACCTTTCTCGATCAGCCCCTGCACCATCTGGATGATTTTGTCTATCGTCTGGGTGGCGCGTGGGTTGGCCGTGGCGGGGAGGATGTTGAGGGCCTTGAGGTGCTCCTCGAACTCGTGGATGTAGCCTTCGGCCAGTTCGAAGGGGTCTACGCCCAGGGCATTGGCGCGGGCGATGATTTTGTCGTCCACATCGGTGAAGTTCATCACGAAGCGGACATCGTAGCCCTTGTAGATGAGGTAGCGCCGGATGATATCGAAAACGAGGGCGGACATGGCATGACCGACGTGGGCCTTGTCGTAGACCGTCGGTCCACAGACGTACATGCGCACCACGCCTGGCTCGATGGTCTCGAAGGGTTCTTTTTTGCGGGTCAGGGTGTTGTAGACGCGCAGCATAGTCTTTTTCTCCTTCCGACGTGCAGGGGTGTGGCTTCCCCGGGCAGTCAGTGCTTCTCTTTTTCTCCTTCGATGACGCGGGCGAAGATCATGCGGCCGGCAGCCGTTTGCAGCACCTTGCCGACGGTCACCTCGCGGTACTCGCCGATGTACTCCTTGCCGTTCTCGACGACAACCATCGTGCCGTCGTCCATGTATCCCACACCCTGGCCGGGTTCTTTGCCTTCCTGGATGATGTTGATGGTCAACGTCTCGCCGGGCAGGACGACGGATTTCACGGCGTTCGCCAACTCATTAATGTTCAGGATGGGGACGCCTTGCAATTCAGCGATGCGGTTCAGGTTGTAGTCGTTCGTCAAGATAGGGCAGCGCAATTGTCGCGCCAGGATGACCAGTTTATCGTCCACCTCGCGCACGCCCTCCACGTCAATGTCGCTGATGCGTACCATGACGTTGGGCTGTTTCTGCAACTCGGCGAGGATTTCCATGCCGCGTCGTCCGCGCGCCCGGCGCAGGCTATCGGGGGAATCGGCGATGTATTGCAGTTCGTTGAGCACGAAGCGCGGGATGAGCAATGTGCCGGGCAGGAAACCGGTCTTGGCGATATCGGCTACACGTCCGTCTATGATGACGCTGGTATCAAGCAAGATGGTGCGATTCGTGTTGGACCAGGTGGGGGGCGCGCCGTCACCGCCACGCGAGGCAAAGGAACTTAGCAGGCCGATGATATCGCCTTGCCGCATCACGAACAGGGAGATGCCGAAGTAACTGAAGAGCAATACGCCGATAAAGGGGAGGATGTTCCCAAAGGGTGAGGGGAGCAGGGAGAGAGGGAAAGCCAGCAAGGCGGCGGTCAACAAGCCGATGATCAGGCCTAGAAGACCGGCGAAGAGAGTCTCCGCCGCCAGGCGCCCCAGCAGGGCGCGCAGGGCGCGCACCGGGCGCGTGGTGAAGAAAGGCGTGAGCACCAATCCGAACAGCGAGCCGACCAGTGCAAAGGTGACCGTGTATAGTTCGAGCGGCGCCCCGCTGACCCGTCCCAGCCAGGCTCCTGCATATCCTCCCACAATGGTAAAGACGATCATGCCGATAATGCGAAAGATAAATTCGGTACTTAACATGAAAAAACTCCTTACGAATAACGCATAAATTCTGTTTTGATAATAGCACGGCTGGTACATACCGTCAAATGTTCTAGAGGGAAAAGTTGTTATAATGCCCATTATGCTTCTCGTTTTAGTGGTGATGAGGTGAACTATGGCTTTCGACCGTTTCGGAAGAAACATTCACTACCTGCGCATCAGCCTGACCGACCATTGCAATCTGCGTTGTGTGTACTGCATGCCGGAGGAAATGACTTTCCGGCCTAACGCGGAGTTGATGCAGGACGATGAGATCGTCACGCTGACGCGCCTGTTCGCCAGTTTGGGGTTTGACAAAATCCGCCTGACCGGCGGTGAACCGACCGTACGCGCCAACGTGGTGGACCTTGTGCGCCGCATCGCCCGGACTCCGGGCGTTCGCTCCGTTTCCATGACGACCAACGGCATCCTCCTCTCACGCCTGGCTGAACCCCTGGCGCGCGCCGGCCTGCAACGCGTGAACATCAGCATCGATACCCTCGACCCCAAAAAGTTCCACCGCCTGACGCGCTGGGGCAACGTGGACGATGTGTGGGAGGGAATCCACGCTGCCGAAGAAGCCGGCCTGACGCCGATCAAATTGAACGCCGTAGTCGTTCGTGGCTACAACGAAGAGGACGTCGTCGCACTGGCGCGCCTGACGCAGGACCATCCCTGGCAAGTGCGTTTTATCGAGATGATGCCTTTTGCAGGCGCAACCGACATCCAGGTCTCTCAGATGGTGACCGCCGAGGAGATCAAACAGCGCATTGAAGCCGCTTTGGGACCTTTGGAAATCGCCAATGGAGGGCGCCTGGATGGGGAAGCGCGTCTCTTCCGTCTGCCTGGAGCGAAAGGCGATCTGGGTTTCATCGCCTCGGTCACCCATCCGTTTTGTGCCTCCTGTACCCGCGCCCGACTCACCGCGGATGGCGTATTGCGCATGTGTCTCCTTCGGGAAAAAGAGGTTGATTTGCTCACTCCCCTGCGCGCCGGTGCCACCCTGGAGGACCTGCGTCGCCTGATCCTCGACGCGGTGTGGAACAAGCCCTGGGGACATGGGCTGGAAGAAGGTGTGATCCCTCTCAATCGCACGATGAGCGAGATCGGCGGTTGAAGGTTTTCGTGAGACCATGCCCGGACGTATGAAGGCCGTTTTTTTCGATTTCGATGGGACGTTGCGCCACAGTGTCCCTTTGGGGAGCGATGTGTTCGATGAGTACGTCTCCCGGCAGGGGTTGCTCATCTCCGTGGAAGACCGCCGCCGTGCGGGACGCTGGGAACACTGGTACTGGGCGGGTTCGCCCGCCTTACAGGACGATTTAAGCGTGTTCGGTGAGGAGCAGGAGGGCTTTTGGCGTCGCTATGCCTTTCGGCGTCTGGTAGCCCTGGGACTCTCGCCTGCGCTGGCCACCGAACTCGCCCCGCAACTGTGGAAGCACATGGAAGACCACTATCATCCGCAAGACCATGTTCCGGAAGACGCCCGGGAA
>RFJH01000086.1 GCA_003694975.1 Anaerolineae bacterium
ATCCGGAACAATCCAGCCGCGTCCAGGCGGTGGTGGATATGTATGGTCCTGCGGATTTAACTACCGAGGATTTTTCGTTTCTTCGCCATAAGAACCTGATTGCCACTGTCTTTGAGGTCAACACCCCGAACCATCCTTTGTTGGCACAGGCCAGCCCGATCAACCACATCAGTCCCGATGACCCTCCCTTTCTGATTTTCCAGGGCACGAAGGATACGGTCGTTCCGCCAAGTCAATCAGAGGCGTTGTACGAGGCGTTGAAGGTGGGGGGTGTCCCGGCCCGCCTGGTTTTGGTTGAGAACGCTGGGCATTCGTTCAGGCCGGTTGGCGGCGCGATTTCCCCTTCACGGGAAGAGATTACGTTCCTGACGGTACAGTTCTTCTTGCAAACGCTTGGGATGCCGTAAACGCGAGTATCTTTTTGCGCAGTGAGCGGCTGCCGCGCATGGTGCGAGGGTGGTTGCGAGCACGCGAGGAAACGTGCCCGCGAGGCAGTGGTTCCGCGAAGGTTGCCTCGCGGGGTAAGGTGCGAATACCTGCCGCTTTGTGCTGCTTTGTTGTTACAGCGCAGGGATAGTTGGCTGGAGCAGTGACCCGTAGATGCCCAGCGGATCTCCCAGGTAGTCGTAGCCGTAGTACAGTGCGATGGCTGCGGCCAGGCAGCAGCAACAGAGCACGACGACCACGATTCCCACGATCAGCCAGACGTTGGTTTTCTTCTCCTCGGGGGGCGGTGGTGGAGGTGGGGGGGTGGAGGCGAGTGTCTCGTCGTTCATGCGGTCCTCCAGATCAAGGGATGGGGAGAGACGTTGATGCTCGACTATCCGCCTGGATCAGTAACTTCCCTCCAGCAAAGGAACGCTCAGTCCCAGTGCCATCATCGCCAGCCATGCACATGCGCAGAGCACGGAAATGCCCACTTGCAGGTAACCCAGAACAAGGCCGGCTGTGGCCAATCCGTCGCCGCTCAAGGCCCCCATACTTTTCTTGATCTCGCTTTTCGCCATGTGACCGGTGATAATGGCCACAATGGCCCCCAGTAAGGGCAGCATAACCCAGGACAAAATGCCGGAAATCAGACTGACGAGGGCCAGTGTGCTGGTTTGGGTAGCGGGTGGGGGTGTCTGATAGGGATATTGTGACATGGTAGCCTCCTGAGGGTGAGATGAGGAAAGTTACGCGTTGCTGCGCCGCCAGATGATTCTGGCAAGCCACAGGATGAGCAACAGCAACAGGATGCCGATGACGACAGGAATAACAATGGAAAGAATGGAGACCACGGTCGAGAGCACATCTTCGGCGATGCTGACCGGTACGTTGCCCGCGCCGCCTGTCGTTGCGGTGACCGCCGGACGCACCACCACAGACTTTGCCACATGCACGCTGCCGGCGATGAGCAATCCGGCAAGCAAGGCGATGACCGGGTGGATGTCGGTGATAACGTGTGCGCTGGCGGCGAAAGCGATCGCACCCGCGACGGGGCGAATGAGAGTCTGAATGGCGTCGTTGATATGGTTGACCGCCGGGATTTTATCGGCGAGCATCTCGATGATGACCAGGATGCCGAGCACGATGAGCACCCAGGGGTTGGCGAGCGTGTCCCAGGGCGGGGCGAGGGTGATCCAGTCGGTATAGTGAGCGATCACGCCGATGACCAGGAGAGGAATGTAAGCGTTCAGACCTGCGCTTGCCGAGAGGCCAAAGGCGGCGAAGACACCGGTGAGTAGTTCGGTCACACTGTCCTCCTGTAAAGGGTGATAGCGCTTGGGCTATTGGCCAATTGAGAAGCCCTCCCAGGTGCCGGTCGCGCGGAGGCGGAACAGATCAATGGCGGTGATGAGGATCAATGCCAGCGTGAAACCGGCCAGTAACGGTAGCCAGAGTTGGGGCAGCGTTTCATAAGCGTTTTCTTGCCCCATCAGCGTTACCCAGAGCACGGCAAAGATCAGAGTCAGCATGACCATCACACCTCCGGCGCTGATCAAAGCGACCGGGTAGAGGATGACCGGCAAGCCGCTGAGCACCCCCATGTCCATCAAGAGGAGGACGGCGATTAGTGCTCCAACGCGCTTCCATTTGTTCAGCACAGGGAGGGGGTCGGGAGTTCGCCACACGGTCTGGTTGAAGAGAGGAAAGAGAATTGAGGCCATCGCCAATCCCATGCCGCTTCCGGTCAGCAGGCGCAACGTGTTATTCGGAGTGTACAGGTTGGGAATGTGGTCGAGGAATCCCGGGGTGGTTTGCTTGATGAGGTAGAGATACGAATTGCTGCCGTCCAATCCCCAGGCCGCAGCCAGCACCCCCATCAAGACAAGGATGCTTTTACGCGGCATTCCCGCGCGTTTGTGCCCGATGATGGCTTGAATGAGCAAAACCAGGGCTGCTCCGGTGAACGTGCCCGTATCGCGAGCACACATCGGGAGTTGGCGCGTTCCGATATGGAATGAGCGTACCCCGATGCGGTGACACACGGCATAGCCGATCGCATCGGCTTTTCCCAGTATCCCCGGCGGCGTGAAGGAGAGCCATCCGATGAGCACGATGAGCGCCGCCAGGGGAATGAGCCATCGGCTGACTTGCAGGGAGAGTTTCGCGTTGCGCTTTTGCATGATGGTATTATAGAGGGGTCAGGTTGGGAAAGCAAGCGGTGTCAACTTCTATCGGGGGGCGGACTTCCTCTTGATTGCAACAGGTGTCCTTTGTGCTTCAGGAGAGCCTCTTTCTCTTCCTTGCCGAGGAAAGCGATTTCCAGAGCGTTGCGCTGTGCCTGACGGATCATCTCCGGCGTGAGGCCGGCGCGTGGCGCAGCGACGTTGTACTCGTACGCCAAGTTGATGCCGCTAATACCTGGATCGTCGGTGTTGATTGTTGCCAGGATACCCTTCTCCAGAAAGAGACGTAGCGGATGGGAAGCGTAGTCGGTCACGCAACTTGTCTGCACGTTGCTTGTCAGGCAGGATTCGACCCCAATGCGGTGTTCCGCCAGGTAGGCTAACAGGGCAGGATCTTCGGCAGCATGGATGGCGTGCCCGATGCGTTTTGCGCCCAGGTCGCGCACCGCCTGCCAGATGCTCTCCGGGCCCGCTGCCTCCCCGGCATGGACGGTGATTTCCCATCCTGCCTCGCGTGCGCGTCGGAAATGCTCCACGAACAGGTCGCCGGGGTAATTTGCTTCGTCTCCGGCGAGGTCGAGGGCAACGATATGCTCGCGTTGGGTCAGCAAGGCTTCGAGTTCGCCACGCGCTGCTTCGGGGCCATACGTGCGGCTGAGGATGCCGATCAGGTGGACGCGGATGCCGAAATCACGCTCCCCGGCCTTTACGCCGTCCACTACGGCTTCGGTCACGCCGACCGGGTCGAGGCCGTGCGTTTCGGCCATGAACCAGGGACTGAAGCGCAGTTCGACGTAGTCCATCCCTTCGACGTAAGCGTCTTCCACGTTCTCGTAGGCGACGCGACGACAGGCCTCGTAATCCACCAGAACGGCCATCATCCACTTGAATTTTGCGATGAAGGTTGGGGTTCCGTCACCTGGACGTGAGGGCGCAGGTCGTCTATATCCCAGGCAGGGAGGTTGATGTTGTGTTGACGGCCCAGGTCGAGGATGGTCGTCAGTCGCACGTTGCCGTCCAGGTGGCGATGGAGGTCAATGAGTGGGAGGGTAGGGTCAATCATAGGGATTATGGTGTGCAGGACATGGTCGCGTTGCCTTTGCCCACAACCTGATTTGGGCTGGTGACCTTCACTTTGAACCAATAATCACCCACCGCGCCGACGCGATAGTAATCGTTGAATTCTTTTGTCTCGGCCTTGTCAAACGTCACCGTCTCGGGCGGGGCTTTGTTGCCGTTGCTCAGGATGCGTTGGAAGGTCACTTCCGTAGGGCCGTTTGTGGTGATGGTGAACGTCACATCGAAGGTGAAGGGGAACATGCCGCAGGTGATGCTGGCGTTCTTGGGGTTCATTTCTACGTTCACCGCGGTGACGGAGGCTTTCGGCGTGGGGACGGTGGGGATTCCGGCGAGGTTGCCTGCGGTGACGGTCACCGCGCCGGAGACGAAGCAGAACGTCCCCGGGGTAGTGGGGTTTTCGATGTACCACCAGTTGTTGCCTTCGGCATCTTTCCCTTTGATCTCCGCCCATTGGTCGGGTAGCAGCCAACCGACGACTTCCCAGGCCGTGGACGGCCCCAGCCGGCAGTTCACGCCCACGTCCTTCGGCGTGACCATGGGGACGGTCGGCGTGGGGGTAAGGGTGATGGTCGGTGTGGCGGTCGGGAGGGCCGGTGTGGGAGGCTCTGTTGGCAGGGCGGGGGTGGGTGGCGCCGGCGTATTGGTGACCGGAA
>RFJH01000087.1 GCA_003694975.1 Anaerolineae bacterium
GAATTCGGCAACCGCCGGCAAATCTTCGCCACGCCCGATGCGCCCTGGGCGCTCTGGTTCGCCATCCTGAACCGCGAACGCCTCACCCGCACGCACAACATCTGCTTGCGTGTCGGGCCGCGTCGCGGCGCGTGGACGAAAGGCTACTACTTCCATCTGACCCGCGACCTGACGCCGCAAACCGCCTTCGCTCCCGGCGTCGTGTATCTTTGTCGCGCTGCCGACTTTCCCCATCGTCATCGCCTGCCACTTGATGCCCTCCTGCAACTCGAATTCGAGGAGTGGGGCAGCGAGCGACCGGTCAGACCACTGGCCTGGATACCGGTCGTGCCGGAAGACTTTCCCTATCTTGATGCCGTTGAGTTCATCCTGTGAGTCGCCATGTCCCCTGATCTGTTTGACCACGCCATGCGCCAGCGCATGAAATCCGAAGCGCCCCTCGCGGCGCGTATGCGTCCGCGCACGCTGGAAGAGTTCGTCGGCCAGGAACACATCGTCGGCGAGGGGAAACTCCTGCGCCGCGCCATCGAGAGCGATAGACTCTTCTCCTCCATTATCCTCTGGGGGCCTCCCGGCACCGGTAAGACCACCCTCGCCCACATCATCGCCAACACCACCCGCTCCCACTTCGAGACCCTCTCCGCCGTCCTGGCCGGAAAAGACGAACTGCGCCGCGTCATCCAGGAGGCCCTGGAGCGTCGCCGTCTCTACAACCGCCGCACCATCCTCTTTGTGGATGAAGTCCACCGCTGGAACAAAGCCCAGCAAGATGCCCTCCTCCCCCACGTCGAGGACGGCACGATTACTCTCATCGGCGCCACCACCGAGAACCCCTATTTCGAGGTCATCGGCGCGCTGGTCTCCCGTTCGCGCATTTTTCAGTTGAGACCCCTCACCGAGGAGCAGATCGGCCTCCTGATCGACCGCGCCCTCTCAGACCCTGAACGCGGCTATGGGCGACTCCGCATCGCCCTCGACCCTGAAGCGCGTGCCCATTTAATCCGCGTCTCCGGCGGCGACGCGCGTAACGCCCTCAACGCCCTGGAACTGGCCGCCGAATCCACGCCGCCGGATGAGGAGGGCGTCATCCACATCACCCTCGATGTGGCGCAGGAATCCATCCAGCGCCGCGCCGTCCTGTACGATAAAGACGGCGACGCGCACTACGACACCATCTCGGCCTTCATCAAGTCCGTGCGCGGCTCCGACCCCGACGCCGCGCTCTACTGGCTGGCCCGAATGCTCCACGCCGGCGAAGACCCGCGCTTCATCCTGCGCCGCCTGCTCATCCTGGCCGGGGAGGATATCGGCCTCGCCGACCCGATGGGGCTGGTCGTCACCGCGGCTGCAGCGCAGGCCTTCGATTACATCGGGCTGCCGGAGGGCGTGTATCCCATCGTCGAGGCGACGCTCTATCTGGCCACGGCGCCCAAGTCCAACTCGGCGGGGGCGTATTTCAAGGCGCTGAAGCACATCGAGGAGCACGGTGTGGGCGAGGTCCCCGATCACCTGAAGGATTCCAGTCGCGACGCCGCCGCGTTGGGACACGGCAAAGGCTACCGCTACCCGCACGACGAGGAGGGTCATTTCGTCCCGCAGCAATATCTGCCTGCGGAGTTACTCGGCACATATTTCTATCAACCTTCTGGGGAAGGCTACGAAGCCCAGGTACGAGAGCGCCTGAAGCGCTGGCGCGAGGCCCAGCGGAAAGCGCTTGACCTGTAACCGTCGCTCTGTTGAGGCGCTCTCCGAGAATGCGGGGAGAATGCGGGCGTCGGAGAGCCTCGTATCGAGGCGAGCCGTTCCCCTTGGTACACGCCCTTCGGGCGCACTCGGGGCACTCGGGAAACGGGTTCGCTTCAGACGCTCTCCGAGCAAGCCGAGCGCAGTGGGCCACAGTCGAGACGCTCTCCGAGTAGGCCGAACGAAGTGAGGCCGTATCGAGGAGAGCGCCTTGCTTCGTTGAGTCCCGAACCTTTGAGATGATGTCCGCATCACAACGAACGTTTGCGCCAAAATGTACTATTGACTCGGTGTTCCGGGGAGTTGTATATTACCTACAGCAGAAGAGTGACGCGCCTGCTTCAAAATTGCATTCGGGAGATACCTTCTCCGTCGGAGACCCGTCTGTGACCGGTGTGTGAGAAAGGAGGTCTGAGATGTATGGGAGGCGGGTGTATCCTCTGAGCGCAATTGCAGCAGGGATTGTGTGCTTTGTGCTGTTGGGGGTGATGGCGTGTAACATTCCGTTCTTTGGTGCGCTGGCCCCTCAGCAGGAAGGGGCGCCCTCTGAAGTTCAGATTTTCTTTGTAGCGGAGCGCACGCGCCTCTCGCGTGGTGAATGCACGACGCTTCGCTGGGAGGTGAGTGGCACTTACTATGAGGTATGGCTCAGTGGGCCGGAAATGCAGGAACCGGTTGCTGCTATCGGTCAAGGGGATGTCTGCCCTGAGGAGACGACCGTCTATTCACTGAACGTTGATACCGGCGAAACCGTGGAGAGCCGTCCGCTCGAAATTCGCGTTGTGGATGCTCCCCTTATCACGCAACCCTCACCGCCTGCGGGCGTTCCCCGTTCCCCATCACCGGGGCCACCATCTCCTTTGCCACAACCAACGTCCACCCCTCAGTTGCCACCTTCCCCTCCGACTTCCACTCCGCCAGTTACGCTGCCGCCTGTTGTGATTATGCCTACTCCCACTCTTTTCATTCCAATGCTCACCGTTGACCTGGCGTTGACCGATCTTTACGTGGATGGCGGGAAGGTATATGTTCTCATAGCAAACTATGGCGCGGAGAAGGTGGAAGATTTGCGTATCCAATATACCTGTTGGTGGACCGAAAACAGTTATTTCGTGGGCGGGGGCTCTTTTTCCGATCAGAAAGGGCCAACACCCGTTACAATCATTGCCCTCAATCCCGGTCAAACCACTCCCTTTGACACGTATATCACAGTTGATCTGGCGAACTATTGGTATGATGTGACCTGTAGTATCGTCGAGTTCCCCACGCTCGTTTTCGATACGGATCCCTCGAACGATACCTATCAGGAAACTCTGATGAGTCCCTGAGCACTGGGTGACTCAAGGGGTGTGCCGCAGGTCCTGATATTCAGGATGGCGGCGGATATACGCATCCACGAAGGAGCACAGCGGCACCACGCGGTAGCCTTCCTGGCGCGCGTACTCCAATCCGGCGCGTACCAGGCGGCTGCCGATTCCCTGTCCCTCCAGCGGCCTGGGGACTCCCGTGTGCGTGAAGACGATGTTTCCCTCTTTCACGTAGTAGAGCAATTCGGCCACGTGCTCTCCAATGCGAATCTCGAAACGGCCTTCCTCTGGCAGATGGATGACTTCCTCCATAGGGTTTTCTCCTTGAAAGTGACCGTCACTTTTGGAATTCCACCTCCGCCAGCCATGCTTCAAGTCC
>RFJH01000088.1 GCA_003694975.1 Anaerolineae bacterium
ATACTTATTCGTGATCCCCATGATTGACGTCCAGGCACTGACTTTCTCCTATTCCTCCTCCCCTCCCATCTTCGAGGATTTTCACTGGCGCGTCCAGTCCGGCGAGACGTGGGCGGTGCTCGGCCCTTCGGGTTGTGGGAAGACCACCCTGCTCTACCTGCTGGCCGGTTTACGCTTTCCCACCTCCGGCAGCATCCGCATCAACGGGGAGCCCCTCACGCGCCCCCGTCCGCAGACCGGCCTGATCTTGCAGGAGTACGGTCTCCTCCCCTGGGCGACGGTGAGGGAAAACGCCTCTTTGGGACTACACATCCGCAAATTTTACGGAGCGGACGGCATCCACGCCCCTCGCACCCCCCTGCCGACGGACGACGTGACGCCCTGGCTCTCCCGCCTTGGACTGCTGGACGTGCAGGAGAAATACCCTTCCCAAATCTCCGGCGGACAACGTCAGCGAACGGCCATCGCCCGCACCCTCGCTCTGCAACCGGACCTCCTCCTGATGGACGAGCCGTTTTCCTCCCTCGACGCTCCGACGCGCGAGGACCTGCAAAACCTGACCCTCGCCCTGTGCCGCGAACAGGACATCACGCTGGTTCTGGTCACCCACGCCATCGAGGAAGCCGCCTTCCTGGGACGTAAAATCCTCCTGCTCTCCACACCCCCGAACCGCACCCCCCTCATCGTGGACAATCCGCAAGCGGGCGAGGCGACGTACCGGCACAGCCCCGCCTACGCCGCCCTCTGCCGTGACCTGCGCCATAAGATGGAGACGATGCGATGAAACAACGCCACCTTCTGCTGGCCGTTTTCGTCCTCTTTGCACTCTGGCAGGCACTTGCCATGCTCGTCCGCCGTCCCATCTTGCCCACGCCGCTGACCGTCGCGGCGGTCTTCGTGCGGGAGGTGCGCAACGGGAACCTCACGCAACACTTCCTGGCCAGTTTGTGGCGTGTTGTGGCAGGGGTGGGGTTGGCCGTCGGTACGGCAGCCCCCGCCGGTCTGATCCTGGGACAGTCGGAGCGCCTGCGGAGGGTGTTCTCTCCCTTTATCTATCTGCTCTACCCCATCCCGAAAGTCGTGCTGGTCCCCATCGTGCTCCTGTTCTTCGGCGTAGGCGACCTGGCGAAAATCGTCCTCATCTTCCTGATCCTGTTCTTTCAGATCCTCGTCCTGGTGCGGGATCAGGCTGCTGCCCTTCGCCCGGAACTGATCCTCAGCGTGCGCAGCCTGGGAGCGGGGCGGCGTGCCCTGTTCTGGTTCGTCTATCTCCCGGCCAGTTTGCCCGCCATCCTGACCGCGTTGCGGCAGTCCGTGGGCACGGCGGTGGCTGTCCTGTACATTGCCGAACTGTTCGCCACCCAACGGGGGCTTGGGTATTACATCTACTTCACCGGAAGTACCTTGCTGGACTACCCGGCCATGTACGCGGGCGTCCTTGCCATGAGTCTGCTCGGCCTGGGGATGTACTTCGGCGTGGATTACCTGGAGCGGCGACTCTGCCGATGGCAATTCGTGGGATAGGATTCATGGCTACGCGGCGCGCCTCGACTTCACTTCGTTCCGCTCGGCGCGGTGCTTGCTCTCCGAGTAGACCGAGCGGAGCGAGGTCGTATCGAGGAGAGCGTGGGAAGCGGTCGAGGCGCAGCGCTTCGCCCGGGGCCCGGCGCACTTCGATTCAAGATGGCGGTTTTTATGGGATGAGTACAATCCCCAGCGAGAAGAGCAGGGCGTAGATGAGCGTCAGGCGCGCCGTCCCTGCAAGGGTGACGTTCAGGGCGCGCCCCTCATTGTGCAGCCCTCGCCATTGCCGGTAGGCCAGGGGAAGGGAAAACCAGGTCAACAGGCCGCCGAAGGACGTCACGCCGGATAGCCCCATAACCAGGGGGGAGAGATAAGCCAGGAGCAGGCAGAGCAAGTACTCCAGCCGTGTGCCGCGTGGACCGAGCAAGACGGCGAGCGTCCTCTTGCCGGCAGCGCGGTCGGTCTCTATATCGCGCAGATTATTGACGACCAGGATGGCCGTGATGAGCAATCCCATCGGCAGAGAGGCCCACCACGCCAGCGGGCTGACCATGCCGGCCTGGGCGAGGTAAGTTCCGGCCACAGCCACCGGACCGAAGAAGATAAAGACGGCGAGGTCGCCGAGGGCATAGTAGCCGTAGGGGAAGGGTCCACCGCTATAGGCTACGGCAGCCAGGATGGCGAGGACACCGATCCACACCGCCGCCCAGCCTATCCGCCAGACCAGATACACACCCAGGAGGGCGGCCAACCCGAATGTCACCCACATCCCGGTCCGCACCTGGTGTGGAGAGAGCAAGCCTGCCTGGGTGACGCGCGTTGGGCCGAGGCGCTCGGCGGTGTCCGCTCCACGGTAGAAATCGAAGAGGTCGTTGGCGATGTTGGCGCCGATTTGCAACAGGAGGGCGATCAGAAGCGCCGCCAGGGCGGGGAGAGGGGAAAACACCCCATCCCGTATGGCGGCTGCCACGCCGACGATCACCGCCGACGCGGCAGCCGGTAACGTCTTCGGGCGGGCGGCCATCAACCAGGCTTCGGTGCGAGTTGTCATGGTCGGTGCGTGCCTCCGTGTATCGGGGTTGGGAGCCTCCCGGGTCACATCTCACCACCTTCAAGGCGTCAGGCGCAAATGAGCCTCGGCGTCACTGGTGACCGACTGCTTATCCCACCACATGGGGTAGTACCGGATATTGCGCCACAGATCGGCCATGTCAATGTAGTGAGGATGGTAGGCATGGCCGGATTGACCGGTGGTGTGCACGGTGATGGAGTTATCCAGATTGCTCAGGTCCACAATCATGCGCATCGAGGGCAGCCAGTCTACCACGTAGCCTTTGCTGGGGTCCCAGCCGGTGGCGTTGACGATGTCCGCGCCGCCGGCGGTGGGGAAGGGACCGCGATTGAAGAGGTTTTCAATGGGTGCGAGGCCGGATTGTCCCAGGGTCTGGTTTTCGAAGGTGGCCGTGTGCAGGTCGCCCCAGGCCCAGCGGGAGGCGTCTTTGCCCAGGAGGTCTTCGATCTCGGCCACAGCCTCGCTGAAAGCGCGGACGAGGACTTGATCGCGCGTTTCGACTTCGGGGGTCGAGGTGTCGTCCCAGAGGGGGTCTTCAGGAGATTGCAGGAGGCTTCGCATCACCACGAACCAGCGCGAGCCGCCATCGGGGTAGTACGCCTCAGGCAGGTCATCGTGGAACGTGTCCGCCAGGAGGTTCTTCCAGAAAACGGCGAAGAGGGCGGCCGGCGCGGAATCCATGTCGTTCTGGTAATCCCAGGAGGCGAGCAGGGCGCGGCGTTCGTTCAGGTGTTCATCCGGCAACGAGACCTGCATCAGAGCCGGCACCACGATCTCGGCGGCGGCGTTGTAGTTGTCTCCCTGCATTTTCTGGAGGTAGGCCATGTCAATCTTGCCGGAGGCCTCCTCGATCATTTGCACAATGCGGCGGGCGCGGAAGCCGTAGTTCCAGTCATACGTCACCAGGTATTCGTAGTCCCAGGGCGGGACGCGGTTGTTCGCGGTGACGATATAGCCGGAGGCGGGGTTGAAGGCATAAGGTAGTTCCTCAAAGGGGATGTAGCCTGTCCACTCGTAGTCGTCCGTCCAGCCCGGGACGGGGAAGCGACCGTCGCCACCGGCGCGGATGGGGATCAGGCCCGGCATCTGGTAGCCGATGTTGCCGTCTACGTCGGCGTAAAGCAGGTTCTGGGCAGGGACGGCAAACTGACGCGCTGCCTGCCGGAACTCCTCCCAGTTCTGTGCCTTGTTGAACCCCCAAATTGCCTCGAATACGTAGGATGGTTCAAGCGCCGTCCAGCGTAGGGCGATGACGTAATCCTCCGGCAACTCGATGCCGGCCCTTTCACGGAACGGCGTGGCGGTCGCCTCGACCTTATCTTTGAGCGGCCCATAGGTATCCGAGATGACCGGCCCATGACGCGTGGAGCGCACGGTGATTTCCACCGGATCGCCTCCCGCAACTTGAATGACCTCTGTGCGCGTCTCGAACTCTACCCATTCGCCGTTGACCTCATATTGATTGGGGTTTTCGGGATTGACCTTTTCGATGTAGAGGTCCATGACATCCGGCCCGACGTTGGTAAAACCCCAGGCGATGCGGTCGTTGTGACCGATGATCACGCCCGGCACACCGGCGAAGGAGAACCCCGCCACCTCGAAAGGACAGGCCTCGCTCCTGGGTTGGCAGTGCAAGCCGATTTGGTACCAGATGGAGGGCATTTGAATGCCCAGATGAGGGTCGTTGGCGAGGTAGGGCATGCCGGTATCCGTCAGAGCGCCGGAGACGGCCCAGGAGTTCGAGCCGATGGCGGAGCCGGCGGGGCCGAGGACCGCGTCCAGGAGGGCGAGGTTGTCCGCGGCCTGTTGCAGGTCGGCAAACGCGGCGTCAGGATAGGGCGATGGCATCCCTGCCGGCGAGGAAGTGGCGGGGGCGCCCTCGCCGATAGCCGGAACGATAACCGGCATATCCTCGGGGTAAGGCGGGAAGAGTTGATCCACCTGCTCCGGCGTGAGGGACTTGAGGAGGATGGCGCGCTCGATCTCGTCGCTCAGGTTGCCGCGCAGGTCCCAGGCCATGGCTTTTGCCCACGTCAGAGAGTGCACCGGAGTCCAGGGTTCGGGTTCGTAATCCGGGTTCAAGAGGGCGAGGACGCCGTATTCCAGGCTGAGTTCGGTGCCGGTGTGATCGGCCAGGTAGGCGTTGACCCCCTCGGCGTAGGCCGTGAGGATGGCTTGCGATTCGGGGGAGAGCCCCTCCCATTCTTGCTCGGCGACTTGACGCCAACCGAGGGTGCGCAGGAAGGCGTCCGTCTCGACCTGCGATTTGCCGAACATCTCCGCCAGGCGCGCCGAACCGATGTGACGCCAGAAGTCCATCTGCCAGAAGCGATCCTGTGCATGGACGTAGCCCTGGGCAAAGAAGAGGTCATGCAGGGTGGTAGCGTAGATGTGCGGGATGCCCATCCGGTCGCGGTAGATATCCACCGGCCCATCCAGGCCGGGGAGGGTGATTTCACCATCCACCTGTGGGAACGATTTCGGGGCGTTGCTCTTGACCCAGACGTTCCATCCCCCGACAACGAGAACGGCGAGGACGACTATCACCCCGACCACAATGACGATCAGACGACGTAAACGGGCAGACATTTCTCCTCCTTATGAAATGGTAAATGGGATGGGTGGTTTTCAGCGGTTTTGCAATATCCTTGCCAATTCCTTCTGTACCAGGTGTGTGCGCTCATCCCGCAACAGTGGGAGGCGAGCGCGCGTGCGGTGCAACTGGTTCAAATCGAGCGTGACGACAGTCAACGCCTCTTCGTGATAGGGCCCCTGCGCCAGCAGTTCACCGTTCGGGTCGAAGACCGTCGAGCCGCCCCAGAAGTTCAACCCGTCCTCGTAGCCGACGCGGTTGCTGTGGGCGACGAAAGAGGTGAACAAACTGGCGTAGGCGCGGTTGATGCGCTCCACCCAGCGCGCCGATTCGAGGCGCTCCTCATCGCTCAGGCCGCGCCCCGGCGAGGCCGAGGTGAAGAGGAACACGTCCGCCCCATCCAGCCAGAGCAAGTAGGGCGGCGAGGCGTGCCAGAAGTCCTCGCAGATCAGGATGCCCATGCGCCCGAAACGCGTCTCGAAGGCGCGCACGGAGTCCCCCCAGGCGAAGAAGCGCCCTTCGTCAAACAGGCCATACGTGGGCAGATAGACCTTGTGATGTACGTGGACGACCTCGCCGCGTGAGAGGTAGGCCGCGGCGATGAAGAAGCGGTGACGGTCGTCCTCGTCCACGAAGCCGACCACGATATCTATCTCGCGGCTCGCCTCGAGCAGCGGCTTGAAGACCGGGTCCTCCGCCGAGGGTCGGCGCGAGACGGCGGGCACCAGGTCCTGCAAAACGTAACCGGTGAGGGAGAGTTCGGGGAAGAGGATCAGGTCCACGTCCCGGTCGCGAGCGTCGGCGATGAGGGCGAGGTGTCGGTCCAGGTTCGCTTCGAGGTTTCCCAAAACGGTGTTGATTTGCGCGAGGGCGAGAGTCAGTTTCATAGGCGGGAATCGTATTTCAGCGTCTATGGTTCAATCTTACCACGCGAAAAGACCCGATGGGCTTCAGAAACCCATCAGGCCTTCAAGACTTCTCAGCGGAGAGGGTGGGATTCGAACCCACGGTGGCCATAAAGACCACAACGGTTTTCGAGACCGTCCCAATCGTCCACTCTGGCACCTCTCCAGGGCGAGGTAAATTATAGCAGAGAGTGACCTAAATTTCCACGCTTTCATGCAAATCGGGGTAGGAGATCGGGCCCAACCCCTGTTCTCGCATCTTTTCGATCAGGGCGTTCGCCGCCCGCTCCTCGCCGTGGACGAGGAAGATGCGCTTCACCTGCCCTTTGACGGCCAGGGCGTATTCCAGGAGGGCTTTCTGTCCGGCGTGTGCCGAGAGGCCGCCGATGGTGGCCACCTCGGCGCGGCGTCGGAAGGTCTCGCCGAAGATTTTGACGCGCTTTTCGCGCTCGGCCAACCGCCGTCCCAGCGTGTGTGGTGCCTGCCAGGAGACGATGACAATCGTATTGCGCGGGTTCTCGATGTTGTTGCGCAGGTGATGGAGGATGCGCCCCGTCTCGGCCATGCCGGAGGCCGAGATAATCACCATCGGCTCCTTGCGGTCGTTGAGGGCCTTGGATTCCTCCACCGAGCGCGTGTAGGTCAACTGCTCGAAATCGAGCGCCGGGTGGTGGTCTTCCCGCATGAACTCCCACGTCTCCTCATCGAAGCACTCCGGATGACGGCGAAAGATATCCGAGGCGTTGACCGCCAGCGGGCTATCCACGAAGACCGGCACGCGCGGCACTTCGCCGCTGTGCATCATCTGGTGCAGGCAATAGACCAGTTCCTGTGTGCGCCCGACGGCAAAGGCCGGGATGATGACCTTGCCGCCGCGCTTCACCGTGCGCGCCACCACGTCGCGGAACTCCTCGAACGCGGATTGCGGGTCGCGGTGTGGCTTATCGCCGTAGGTGCATTCCATGATGAGGTAATCCGCCGCGTCGGGCAGGATGGGGTCGCGGATCAGGGGCAGGTCTTTGCGCCCGATGTCGCCGGAGAACCACAGGCGCGTCTTGCGCCCGTTCTCCTCGATGAGGAGCGAGATGGCCGCCGAACCGAGGATGTGCCCTGCGTCCACGAAACGCGCCGTCACCCCCGGCACCGGCTCGAACGGCTCGTCATAGCCCACCGCCCGCAGATGGTCTGCCACGTCCGCGGCGTCCTGTTGGGTGTAGAGCGGTTCGATGGGCGGCTCTCCGCGTCGCGCCCGCCGCCTGTTCACGAACTGCACATCATACTCCTGGATGTGCCCCGAATCGAGGAGCATGACCTCGGCCAGGTCGCGCGTCGCGGCGGTGGCGTAGATCGGGCCTTCGAAGCCCTGTTTCACCAGATTCGGCAGGTTGCCGCTGTGGTCGATGTGGGCGTGAGAGAGAAGAACGGCGTCAATGCGGCGCGGGTCGAAGGGAAAATTGTGGTTGCGGGCGTATGTCTCCTTGCGCCGCCCCTGGAAGAGACCGCACTCCAGCAGCAGGCGCGCGCCGTTGACCTCGATCAGGTGCATCGAACCGGTCACCGTGCGAGCGGCACCGTGAAAATGAATTCGCATCAGTTCCCTCGCAAGACTTCCAGAATCTGCGCGCCGAAATGTTCCAGTCGCCAGGGCGAACGCGCCAGCACCTCCGCCAACTCGCGCTCATCGGCGGGGGCACGCGAGGCGATGGCGTAGAGCAACCGCCGGGGCAACACCACGTCCGAACCGACCCCCATGCGACGCGCCTCGCGCTTGCGCCACTCCTTGAGCGCCTCCAGACGGGCAACAAACGCCGGATCGGGACGCTCGTGTACGGACCTCCGCACGAGCGGCGCGCGCATCCCCTTCCGGACGGCGGACAGCAACTCCGAACCGAAGCGCCGGATCTGGCGGGACGAAAGGCCGGCTTCCGCCAAATCGGCCTTATCCTGCGGGACGGCCTGCGCCAGGTGCACCAGCGTCCGGTCGCTCACGATTTTGAAGACCGGTCGGTCGGCACGTTTGGCCAGTCGCTCGCGGCAGTGACACAATTCGTCCAGGATGGTGCGCTGACGCGGCGAGAGCGTCCTGTGACTATCCAGACGCTCCCAGGTGGAGCATCCCTTACGCCCGGGATGGTGATTCGGGGTCACCTCGCAGGCCATGGCAAAGTCCTCGCGCGCCAGCGGCCAGAGACCGGCGGCCTCCAGTTCGGCCTGCAAACGGTCGCGCAGGGGAAGCAGGTAGTGTGTATCCAGGCGGGCGTAACGCAGCAATTCCGGCTCCAGCGGACGTTTCCCCCAGTTGGCGCGCTGATAGCGCTTGTTCAAGTGCACGCCGAACTTCTCGGCGAGGAGAGATCCCAACCCCACCGCCTCGTAACCCAGGATGCGCGCCGCGAGCATGGTATCGAAGAGGTTGGCGAACGTGAAGCCGAAATCCCGCTTCAGGCAGATGACATCGTATTCCGAAGCGTGAAAGACTTTTTCAATCTCCGGCGAGGCGAAGAAGGGGGCCAGGGAGCGGAGGTCGGTCAGGGTCAGAGGGTCGAGCAGATAGTCCGTCTCCGGGGTGGAGAACTGTAAAAGGCACACCCGTTCCCGGTAGGCATACAGACTGTTGGACTCTGTATCCACGGCCACACGTCGCTGCCGCATCAGGTCATCTACCAGGCGATGCAAGGCGGTGGCCGTATCCACCCAGACGGGCGGGGGGAGGTGATCAACGCTCATGGGAGCGATTATAGCCCATTTCGCCGCGTTCCTTCTCCATCACGATGGCATCTTCGCCATCGTGGTAATACGCCCGCCAGACGTCAATCGTCCGGTAGCCGAAGCGGCGGTAGAGACGGATAGCCGCCTCGTTGGAGCGGCGCACGGAGAGGCGCACGCGCGGCGTGGGCAGACGTTCTTCGCAGGCCCGCAAGAGGGCGCTGCCGATCCCTCGTCGGCGGTACTCCGGCAACACGCCGATCGTCGCGATCCATGAGAACCCCTGCGAGCGGCGCGGGTCTCCGGCGACAAAGCCGACCATGCGCCCATCCTCCACCGCCTTCAGGCGCACAACGTCGGGAAACGTCAGAACGGCGATCAAATCGAGCAGCGACCAGGCGTCCTGCCGGAAGCAGGCGTGTTCCAGGTGGTATAGGGCGCCCAGGTCACGGAGCGAGGCGGGAAGGATTTCCATAGCGTAGAGGGGTAAAGGAAGAGGCCTCTTGCTGAAAAGAGGCCTCGACACGGTTCTATACCGAATGTTCCGCTCTACTTCTCCCCTTTCACAAACCCTTCGATCATGCTTGTAAACTCCAGGGGGAAGATGTACTTCGTAGATGGGCTGGAGCCGATTTGCTTGAGGGTATCGAAGTATTGCAGGGTCATGGTCTTCTGGTCAATTGTCCTGGCAGTAGCATAAATGGCCTCTAGGGCTTTGGCGAAGCCTTCCGCACGCAGGATTTGTGCCTTCCGAGCGCCCTCGGCCTCCAGGATGGCGGCCTGTTTCGCGCCCTCGGCTTTCAGGATAGCGGCCTGTTTCTCACCCTCGGCCACGTTGATCGCTGCCTCGCGCTGGCCCTCCGACTCGGTCACCACGGCGCGGCGGATGCGCTCGGCAGACATCTGCTTGTTCATCGCATCCTGGATCTCGCGCGGCGGGATGATTTCGCGGATTTCCACGTTGGTCACTTTGACGCCCCAACGCTCGGTCACCTCGTCCAGGCGGGTGCGCAACATGGTGTTGATGTGTTCGCGCTCGGAGAGCACATCGTCCAGCAAGATGCCGCCGATCACGGCGCGCAAGGTGGTCGTAGCCATTCCCCGCGCTGCATCTTCAAAACTGCCCACCTGAAGCACACTCTGCTCCGCATCAAGAACTTTGTAGTACCAGATGAAATCCACGGCAATGGCCGCGTTGTCCTTGGTGATGCAGGTCTGGTGTGGAATTTCGCGCACTTGCTCGCGCAAGTCTACCCGCACAGCGCGGTCCACGATGGGGATGAGGAGCACCAACCCCGGCCCTCTCTCTCCGATGCAGCGCCCCAGGCGGAAGACGACCAGGCGCTGATACTCCGGGACGACCTTGACCGCGCTGCTGAGAAAGGCGATGGCCACAACAACGACCAGGCCAACCAGGCAAAGAACAAATGTAGTCATTGATTACCTCCGTAGGTGTGAGTCAATCGGACGACGCTTTTTCAACGAGAAGGATGAAGCCTTCCCGTCCCACCACGCGCACCGGGCTACCGGCCGGGATGCGTTTCTCGCTGCGCGCACTCCACAACTCCCCTGCCACCTGCACCGATCCCTCCTGGTGGACATCCGTCTTCGCCTCGCCAATCTGGCCGACCAGGGCATCGAGATTGTGTTGGGGAGGTGCGTGCTGGGCCTGTAACGATTTGCGGATGGCGACCCAGAGGAACCCTGTACTCAGGAGGGAGGTCACGATGGCCAGTAAAGGATGCACCGCCGGTCGCCATGTGCCGCTGGAGAACAGGAACACCGAGCCGATGGTCAACCCGAGGATGGAGAGGCCTAAAAAGGCTTCCCTCCCCGGCTTACGGGTGGCGTACACGAAGGGGATGGCACTCAGCACCAGGATGACCAGCGCCCATAGGTTGATCGAGAGGGAATAAACTGCATAACCCGCCAGGGCGATGAGAAAGAGCGCCCCGATCTCCGGCAATCCGGTCCCCGGCACGACGATGGCCATCATCCCCAGCATCAGCCCGGCGACCAGGAGCAGGTAGGCCACGTTAGGGTTCAGAAGGAGATCCATGCTCGTCCTCGCTCAGTGTTTCCATTATACAACAAAGGCAGGCTGCGCTGTCTCTTTTGTCTGATGGGCTCTCGCGACATGCTTGCGCCGCGCCTGGCGCTATATCTCGGCAACTTCCAACGTTACTTGGGCAGGGTTTGCTACAATGTCCGGCCAGTGGAACTCATCGTGGCATACCATCGGTTTGTTTTTCTGATTCCCCGCTTTCCTATTCGCTGTTGGATACTTGCCAGATCGTCTTCTCGCCTCGGGACACGGGACAAAGGCAAACAGCCTCAGGTTTCGCTCACCGCACTGCGGAGAGCAACTGTTCGTTGTGGCGGGTGACTTCGCGAAAACCGGCTTCAAGCAGCCACGCACGGTATTGCTCGAAGGCGTGTGCCGCGCCGCCGTTCCAGGTGCGCATCAACAACGTGGCGCGACTGGCCCATTCCCTGGGCCGATCCGTGGACATGATGGCATCAATCACCAGCACGCCGCCCGGTTTGAGCGCCCGCGCCGCGCGGCGGAGGACGCTCCGGTTCTGCCCCGGGGTCAGGATGTAGGTGATCAGCCCCAGCATGGCGGCATCGTAGGCCGAGGCGCCGAAATCGTCGGAGAGCAGATCGGCGGGCAGGTAGCGGACGCGACCGTCCAATCCCAGCCGCCCGGCCAGGTCGCGGGC
>RFJH01000089.1 GCA_003694975.1 Anaerolineae bacterium
AGGAGTTCACAGGGAGATTGTAACGCAAGATGCCCGACAGTCCAACTGCCGGGCATCGAGAGTAAGTTCAACTTCTCGGGGAAGATAGACTTCTTCTTCCTGTCATCCGAGTCTGTCCGAGCCTACTCGTCGGTCTTCATCACACCCAGGGTGACTTCTTCGCCATCGAACTTGTGCCGGGCGGTTGCTGCACCCTCCGGCGGTGACGCAAAGAGCAGGTCTACCGTCAGCGTTTCGCCGGTGATGTAATCGCGATGCGCCTCGATGGCGGATTTCAGGCCGGGGGAGGGCTGGACGAAGAGGCGGATGCGGTCAGCGACCTCCAGGCCGGCCTCCTTGCGCAGGGTTTGCACGCGGCGGACGAATTCGCGTGCCAGACCCTCTTGCACCAACTCCGGCGTCAATTCGGTGACCAGGGCGGCAGCGTATGCACCTTCCTCGGCCACGGCGAAACCTTCTTTCGCCTGGGTGCGCACTTCAACCTCGTCGGGGAGGATTTCGTAGGTTTCGCCATCCACCTTGACGGTGAGTGTCTCTCCGGCCAACAAACGACGAGCGCCTTCTTCGGCGTCCATGTCCAGGATGGCCTGACGAATGGCGGGGAACTTACTTCCGTATTTCTGCCCCAGTTGTTTGGGCAAGGGCTTCAGGCTATGGGAAAGGGCTTCTGTGCTGGCGTCCAGGAGGCGGACGTTTTTGACGTTCAACTCCTCGGCCATCAGGTGGGCGAAGCGTTCCACGGCGGCGCGCTCCCAGGCGTGGCCAACGGCAAAGGCGGCCTCCGCGAGTGGCTGGCGCACTTTGCGGTTTGCCTTTTGACGAGCGGCGTGTCCCAGTGAAACCAGACGTGTGATCAGCGCCATCTCGCGGTTGAGTTGCTCGTCAATCAGGGTGGGATCGAAGGTTGGCCAGGTGGCCAGATGTACCGATTCGGGCGCCTTGGGGTCTACGCTGCGAACGAGGTTCTGATAGAGTTCTTCGGCCAGGAACGGCATGGCCGGAGCAAGGATTTTGCTCAGTGTGACGAGGGTCGTATAGAGGGTGGTGTAAGCGGCCTGTTTATCGGCGTCGGATTCGGACTTCCAGAATCGGCGGCGCGAACGGCGCAGGTACCAGGTGGAGAGTTTCTCGACAAAGGCCTCGATGGGGCGTGTCGCGTTCGGGACATCGTAGGTATCGTAGGCGGTGGTCACGTCGCGCACGAGGGTGTTTAGTTCGGAGAGCAGCCAGCGGTCGAGTTCGTTTTCGGGCCGAAATGCCTTCAGGCGCTCCGGCGAGAGGTCGGGGCGATCCAGGTTGGCGTACGTGACGAAGAAAGAGTAGACGTTCCACAGAGTGAGGGTGAAATTGCGAATCACCTCGCCGACCAAGTCAACAGAGAACCGACGCTCCTGGCCGGGAGGGCTGGCGGTGTAGAGATACCAACGGAAGGCATCCGCACCGTGTACGTTCAGCACATCCCAGGGGTCCACGATATTGCCCAGGCTCTTTGACATTTTCTTCCCCTCTCCGTCCAGGATCAGGCCCAGGCAGATGACATTCTTGAAGCATTCGCTATCGAAAAGCAGGGTGCTGATGGCATGTAGGGAGTAGAACCAGCCACGCGTCTGGTCCACGGCCTCGCAGATGAAATCGGCGGGGAATTGTTCCTTGAAGCGTTCCTTGTTTTCAAAGGGGTAGTGCCATTGGGCGACCGGCATGGCGCCCGAATCGAACCATACGTCAATCAATTCGGGGACGCGGTGCATGGTGCCTTCTTTGCATTCCGGGCAGGGGAAGTGCACTTCGTCCACGTGAGGGCGGTGCAGGTCGAGGTCGCTCAGGTCGCGTCCGGCCCGTTCGGAGAGTTCGGCTACGGAGCCGATACAGAGTTGATGTCCGCAGTCCTCGCACTCCCAGACCGGCAGCGGTGTTCCCCAGTACCGTTCACGCCCCAGCGCCCAGTCGATGTTGTTCGCCAGCCAGTTGCCAAAGCGACCATGCTTGATGTGTTCCGGTACCCAGTTGATGTTCTCGTTCAACGCGACCAGACGGTCTTTGAACTGGCTGGTACGGATGTACCAGGTAGGGCGGGCGTAGTAGAGCAAGGGGGTCTTGCAGCGCCAGCAGAAAGGATAGGTGTGGAGGTAGGTGCCGGCGCGGAAGAGGAGGCCGCGCGCCTGCAAGTCTTCAATGATGAGCGGGTCGGCGTCTTTGACGAACATGCCGCTCCAGGGACGGATTTCGGGCAGGAAGGTGCCGTCCGGGGCGACGGTCATCAAGACGGGCAGATCGAATTCCAGGGCGGCCTGCATATCCTCCGCGCCGAAGGCGGGGGCCATGTGCACCAAGCCGGTGCCCTCTTCTGTGGTGACGAAATCGCCGAGCACCACGTAATGCGCCGGTTTCTCCGGCGGCATGAAGGTGAAGAGCGGCTGGTAGCGCTTCCCTTTCAACTTCTTGCCCTTGAAGGTCGCCACGACCCGAACTTCTTCCTCGCCGAAGACTTGCTCCAAGAGGGCCTTCGCCAGGATGAGGCGCTCCGTGCCGCCATCAGGCAGAGTGCGCTCCACGGTGACGTATTCCACATCGGGGTGGGCGGCCACGGCCACGTTGCCGGGTAGGGTCCAGGGCGTGGTCGTCCAGACGAGGAGGGATGTGCCGGGTTCGTCCACCAGAGGCAGGCGGACGAAGACGGATGGGTCGCTCGTCTCGGAATATCCCAGGGCGACCTCGTGATCCGAGAGGGGGGTGCCGCAGCGAGGACAGTAGGGCACGACCTTGAAGCCCCGGTAGAGCAGGTCGCGATCCCAGAAGTTCTTCAAGATCCACCACACCGATTCGATGTATTCGTTGGTGTAGGTGACGTAGGCGTTCTCCAGGTCTACCCAGAAGGCAATGCGCTCGGTCAGTTTCTCCCAGTCCTGGATGTATTCGAAGACCGATTTCTTGCACAAGGCATTGAACCTGTCAATGCCGTATTCTTCGATTTGTCCTTTGTTGGTGAAGCCGAGTTTCTTCTCGACCTCGATCTCGACCGGCAGGCCGTGCGTGTCCCAACCGCCGCGTCGAATGACGTGGTAGCCGCGCATAATCTTGTAGCGAGGGAACATGTCTTTGAAGGCGCGTGCGAGGACGTGGTGCACGCCGGGTCTGCCGTTGGCGGTGGGTGGCCCTTCATAGAAGACATATTCAGGCCCACCCTCGCGCTGCTCGAGGGTCTTCTGGAAGATGGCACGTTGTTTCCAGAATTTAAGGACGGCCTCTTCCATAGCGGGGACATCCAGTTGTGGGGAAACGGGTTTGAACATGGCGCCTCCGATGATTGGTGTGTGGGATTGGGGGTGAGGGGCATATAAGAAAACGCCCATCCCAAGCAGGGACGAGCGTATGGCCCGCGGTACCACCCCGATTCCTGCCCAACAGGGCAGACTCTCAGCCGGGTACGGCCAGTGCTGGCTTATACCCGCGTCCGGGTAACGGTGGACGAGACCGGCGTTCTTACTCTCGGCGCGAGGCCGATTTCGGATTGCGGCTCCGGAAGGATTTTCCGCCTGCCGTACCGACCTGGCTCGCACCTAACCCAGGCTCGCTGACGGCCAATGCAGGCGTACTCGTTTCCATCGTCGCCTTTGCTCTATGGTGTGAGCCGAATTATGCCATAAATTATCCGAACAGGTCAAGCGCGCGCGTTCGCCGTTCAAGGCTTTTCAATAATCGAACATTTGTAGAGCAACGGCTCGCCGTTGTCCCCGCATACCGCGCTCCTGATGCGCTTTGTGTCACTTTGCACACGGGGGTCGGGCGAGGGCAATGCTTTCGCCGACCCAACAGTCCACTTTGTTCGCTTCTCTTGACAGCGATGTTAAGTTGCGATATAGTTGCGCTCATATTAGTCAATTTTGACTAGTCTAAACTGGAAGGTTTCCGATGAGTCGAGAACTTCTCTTGCTTGGTCTGTTGCGCCAGCAGGCCCGGCACGGCTATGAATTGCATGATTTCATTCAGACGCGCCTGACGTCGTGCACGCGGTTGAAAAAGGCCACCGCTTACTACCTGCTGAAGAAGATGGCGGATCGGGGATGGCTGACTCAAGAAACTGTTCAGGAGGGAAAGCGCCCGCCGCGGCAGGTCTACGAACTGACCCCTCAGGGGGAGGTGGCTTTTCAACGCCTGCTGCGTGAGCATCTGGCGCGACATCACCCTGCCGATTTTCCGGATGATATCAGCCTGGCATTCCTTGATGTTCTCTCCGTGGAGGAGAGGCGCAAACTGCTGAGGAAGCGGCGCTCTGATCTGCAATCCGCTCTGGAACGCGCGCGTGCCATGCCTCCTCATCCCGGCAGCCTGGGGTTGGTGATGGCGCATTGGCGTCATCATCTGGAATCGGAGTTGCAATGGCTGGATGGATTGCTGGCGTCTCTCGATGCGAGCGAGGAAGTTTCACCCAATACATTCCAACATTCAAAGTAGAAAAGGAAAAATTATTTCATGGATACGAAACAACGTAACCGCCTGCTTGCTTTGCTCTTCTCCGGCGTGCTCATGGCCGCCATGGACATTGCTATCGTTGGCCCGGCGCTACCGGCCATACGGGATTTCTTTGCCGTGACCGATCGTACCGTGGCCTGGGTCTTTACCACTTATCTGTTGGCCAACCTGGTCGGCACACCGGTCATGGCGAAACTTTCTGACCGATTCGGGCGACGCGACATCTATGTGCTTGATCTTCTCCTCTTCGCTGCCGGTTCCGTCATCGTCGCCACAGCCGGCTCGCTGACCGCCGTGCTCGTGGGGCGAGGTATTCAGGGATTTGGGGCCGGCGGCATCTTTCCTGTGGCTTCTGCGGTCATCGGAGATACTTTCCCTCCTGAAAAACGAGGCAGTGCCCTGGGGTTGATCGGTGCCGTCTTTGGGTTGGCTTTCATTATTGGCCCTATCTTGGGTGGTATTTTGTTGCGATATGGCTGGCAGATGCTTTTCTGGGGACCGCTTCCGTTGGCGATCGTTTTGCTTCTACCGGCATGGAAAATGCTTCCCACCCAGGGACGCGACGCAGCAGGCAGGGCGGATTGGGGTGGAACGATCACGTTGGGTATCTTCTTGCTTTCGCTGGCCTACGGCCTCAACCAATTAGATACCGAGCATCTTGCCGAGAGTCTGCGCTCGCCCAATGTGTGGCCTTTCCTCTTATTTGGGTTGGTCCTCTTGCCGGTGCTGGCACGAATCGAGCGCCGTGCTGAAGACCCCATCATCCGTCCGGCCTTGTTCGGCACACGGCAACTCCGCCTGGCGGATTTTCTCTCCTTTGGCGCCGGGGTAATCGAGGGCGGGATGGTATTCATTCCCGCTTTACTGGTCGCGGCATTTGGGGTCAGTGAGTCAAAGGCCAGTTTTATGCTCATCCCCCTTGTCGTTACCCTGGTCATTGGTTCCCCGTCTTTTGGGAAACTACTCGATTTGCGCGGCTCGCGGGTGGTGGTTACCATCGGCACGGCTCTGCTCACCCTGGGCGGAGTGACACTGAGTTTCCTTCCCCTTACTCTTCCGTCGTTCTATCTGTCGGGTGCACTGATTGGGCTGGGGCTTTCGGCGTTGCTGGGTGCGCCGGTGCGCTATATTGTCATCAATGAGGCTCCAGTCGGTGACCGCGCCGCGGCCCAGGCTCTGATCTCCCTTTTGACCAAGATCGGACAGATGGTAACCGGCGCTTTGGTCGGTGCAGTCGCCACCAGCCTGGGCGGCGGCGTCGTTGGGTATCAAGCCGCTTTCCGGGTCCTGACCGTCTTCGCAGTCTTGTTGTTCCTCGCCGCGCTTCGTCTCAAGAGGCAAGATGAGGAGTTGAGTGTTCTGGCGTAGTGCCTCATTGACGATGAGAGGAATAGTACCTTAGTGTGAGCGGAAAACGACGGGAAGGGGCTTGAAAAAAGGGCCTTTTTGTGTCACAATAGAGATGCCCGCCGTTGGGTGCCCCCCTCACCCAGCGGTGGGCATTTGTTTCATGGGATGGGCTCGGGGACACCCAGCGTGTCCGGCCTGGGTTTGAAGATACCGATGTCGGTGCAGGATGTGGGGGAGAGGGTCAGAAGAGCCTGTCCTTCGCCGGTGGTTAGTTCGGCGCGCAGATATGTTGCAGTGCTGTAGGCGGTGTCCACCGTTAGTTTGAGGGTGACCTGGTGGTGGGCGGGCAGGGTAGCGAGACACCATTCTTTATCCGGGTGCTCGCGTTCCTCGTCGCTGGCCGAGAGGGTGACGCAAAGGCCACTGTATTCTCTGTTGCTCTGGTTGCGAAGAAGTACATAGGCGTTAGTGACTTCGCCCATAGCGTGGCTGATATCAATGCTGGTGTCGCAGCCGATGATTTCCATGGTCAGGGCGTCTTCGGGGGTTGGGGATAGGGTGACGGTGGCGGTGGTGGTTGCGGTGGTGTCCGGTGTCGGTGTCAGGGGCGAGGCGGTGACCTCGGGGCCTGGTGATGCGGTAGAGGGTGGGATGACGGTGGGGGGCACGGGCGTGCGTGTCTCGGTCGGATAGTAGATGATGGGGGTGGGGGTAAGTACGCGCGGCGTGTTGGATGGGATTGGCGTGGGGCGGGCAGGTAGTGGCTGCACGTCCCAGCCGGTGCAGGCAGCCAGGGTGAGCAAAAGTACGCTGCTGAAAAGGGTGAGCGTTCTCATGGGATGTCCTTCCTGGTAGCGCGCTCAGTACGCCCAGTCGTTATAGAGTGAGGGGTCGGTGGGCGTCTGGCCGGTCGGGTCGTGGACCCATACCCAGTCGCCCACGTTTGCCCAGTTGAAGAGCCAGTGCGCATCGCCGATGGAGAGGTTGACACAGCCGTGAGACTGGGGGAAGCCGAAGCGGGTGCGCCAGTAAGCGCCGTGGAGGGCGCGCGCTTTGTCGAAGTACATCGTCCACGGGACGTTGTCGAGGTAGTAGAAGTCGCTGGGGTCGTTGTTACGCATGGTCTCGGTCTCTTTCTTTTCGTAGATTTGGAAGAGGCCGGGGCGCGTCCAGAAGGGTTCCATACCGCTGGCGATCACGGTAGCGAAGATGAGTTCGTAGTTCTCGTAAACGGCCAGGGTTTGCTCGGCGAGGTTGACCTCGATCCAACGCCCATCGGGGACGCCATCCGGTGGTGTGGTGTTGACCACCACCCGAGCAACTTTACGGGCTTCTACCCATTGGTCGGGGCCGATGAGGTTCCAATCCGCGCCGTCCACGTTCTGGGTGGCGTAAATGGGAATTACGGTGTATGGGCGAAGGCGTTTGCCGGTATTGGGAGCGTTGTATCCCGGGGCGCGCTTGATGGGGATGTCCTCGAACGTCCAGCCGAAGTCGTGGCGTGGGGTTTCGTGGAAGAGCAGTCCCTGGAAGGTCGAGATTTCCGAGACGCGAGCGCCTTTGCCGGGGATCCAACCGCCTGATTGGGTCAGGTAGTAGATGCCGCGCCCGGTGTCCACGCGATCGATGTAGGAGATGTAAACAAAGCCTGGAGGAAAGTACTGTCCACTGCCGGCGTTTGGGTCACTGGGGATACCGGCATAAATGGGGACGGGTTCGGGGTCGAGGCGGAAGTAGTGGTAGGGGATTTCGGTCAGGGCGGGGTCGGGTTTGTAGGCGGGCAGCGGGCGCGGTGGGTAAGGGATGCCCATGCGTGCCAGGTCGGTCAGATAGGCGGATGGCCCTAAGGGCACACAGTCGCCGGGTGCTTCGAGGTACACCCCCGGTGGACAGAGGACGGCTCCACCGGCAGGTTCCGTCTGCGAGGAGGCGTTCTGGGCCAGGACGGGGAAGGAGGCGAAGATAACAGAGAGGGCTATTGAGAGCAAGAGGATCGGTGAGCGTTTCATGGCGTTAACGGAGCGTGAGGCGATTATAGCATGGAAGGATGACTTTACGTTTTTGTTAGGTAGTTGCCCATTGGGAAGGATGTAACTTGACACATTGCCTCGCCTGTGCTAAATTAGCACCATCGTGAACAAATTTTGTCAATGATTTTTCTCTCGTGGTTGCAAGGAGGGAAGGTTGTCTAAGTCTCGCACGCAATTGATGGTGGATCGCCTGCGCGAGTTGCAGGCTTCTTCGCCGGACATTGAGGCCTCGGCGGTGGTCAGCGTGGATGGGTTGAGCATTGCGTCGGCGCTGCCTAAAGAAGTCGAAGAAGATCGCGTTTCGGCGATGTCGGCGGCGATGCTTTCGTTGGGTGAACGCATTGCGTCCGAGTTGGGACGTGGTGCTTTGGAGCAGGTGTACATCAAAGGCACTACGGGCTATGTGGTGCTGATGTCGGTGGGGGAAGAGGCTGTCCTGACAGCGCTGGCTCGGGAACAGGCAAAACTGGGCCTGATTTTCCTGGATATGCGTCGGGCGGCAGAAGACCTGGCAAAACTCTTGTAATGGAGTCCGTATGAGTCTCGTCGAGAAGAGTGGTCTTTATTACCCCAACAAGTTTGGCCTGATTATCGTCAAGGCGTTGGAAGATGTGATGGGGCGAAACGGCCTGAACGCCATACTCAACCTGGCCGGTTTGACCCAGTATATTGACAACTATCCGCCGGACAACCTGGAAAAAGGATTTGACTTTGCCGAACTCTCCGCCATTGGGATTGCTCTCGAGGAGATGTACGGCCCACGCGGTGGGCGTGGCCTGGCTTTGCGTGCCGGACGTGCAACGTTCGCCGATGCGTTGAAGAACTTTGGTGCTCTGGCCGGCGTGGGCGACCTGGCTTTCAAGGTGTTGCCATTGCAAGCCAAGTTGCGCATCGGTATTCCGGCTATGGCGAAGATCTTCTCTCAGGTCAGTGACCAGTTGACCACTGTGGAGGAGAAAGAGAACGAGTTCATTTATACTATTCACAAGTGCCCTGTCTGCTGGGGACGCTCCGGAATGGATAAGCCGGTTTGCTTTATCGCCGTTGGGTTGTTGCAGGAGGGCCTGAAGTGGGTTTCCGGAGGTAATGAGTTCCGCGTTAACGAGTCGAAGTGCGTGGCCTGCGGCGATGAGGTGTGTGAGTTCGTTATCCAGAAGGAACCCATTGGTTGATCTGAAGCGAGGCGGGCGTGGCCGAGGAGAAGAAATCGAAGATTTTGATTGTGGAAGATGACCTGGACGTGGCGGAGATGTTGAACGCGTACTTCCGCGTCCAGGGATATGAAGTGTTCACCGTGAACTGGGGGGAGGATGGGATTCGGGCCTGCCAGAGCGTGCGGCCCGATTTGATTATCCTGGACATTCGCCTGCCCGATATTGACGGCTACGAAGTTGCCCGGCGTTTACGCAAGAATCGCCGTACCGAGAACATCCCGATTATTTTCCTGACCGAAAAGCGAGAACGCGCCGACAAACTGAAGGGGTTGCAACTCGGCGCGGATGATTACATCACCAAGCCCTTTGATGTGCAAGAGTTACGCCTCCGTGTGCGCAACGCGCTGCGCCGCGCCGGGCAGGGCGCGTTGACCAACCCGGTCACCGGCTTGCCGGACGGTGCGTTGGTGGACGAGCGTTTGAGCGAGGTGTTGCAGAAAAAAGGATGGGCGTTGCTGCTTGTCTCGCTGGAGAATTTCTCCTCGTTCCGTGAGGCGTATGGCTTCGTCGCTTCGGACGACGTGTTGCGTGCAGTCAGCCTGATGATTCATAATGCCATGCGCGAGGTCGGTGGGGGCGATCATTTCCTGGGTCATCTCAGTCCAACGGATTTCGTTCTGGTTGTTTTGCCCTCCAGTCTGCCGGCAATCAAGGAGCGAGTGCGCAGCCGGCTGGAGCAATCGCTGGATTATTTCTATCCGATCAAAGATCGCGAACGAGTCGCCAGGTTGCCGGATCGACTGGCGGTGAAAATTGCCGAGATCACAGACGCCGCGGAGCGCTTTGGGAGCGTGGAGCAACTCAAGTTCGAGTTGCTGCGGCGCAAGAAGTGAGCCTTGCGTGTAGCCATCATTGTTCCGACGTATAACGAAGCGGAGAACCTGCCTCGGCTGGTCTCCGCTTTGCTTGCGCTCCCTCTGGAGTCGCGTGTTCTCGTTGTGGACGACAACAGTCCGGACGGGACAGGGCGGGTGGCGGATGATCTCGCCGCCCGGCAGCGTGACCGTGTGGAGGTGTTGCACCGCGCCGGAAAACTCGGCCTGCGCTCGGCGTATCTGGAGGGCTTCCGTCGCGCCCTGACCTGGGATGTGGATGCTCTGGCCCAGATGGACGCCGATTTTTCGCATGACCCCCGGGCGTTGCCGACAATGGTTGAACGGTTGGGTGAATATGATGTGGTGCTCGGATCGCGTTATGTTCGCGGCGGCAGTGTGGACGTGCGCTGGCCACTGTGGCGCAAGGCGCTCTCCGCCTTCGGGAATTTCTACGCCCGTACCATCCTCGGATTGCCCCTGCGTGACGTGACGACCGGGTATCGTCTCTGGCGGCGCGAGACGCTGGAGGCGATGCCGCTAGAGCGCGTTCGGGCGAATGGTTATGTCTTCCTGGTGGAGATGATTTACCTGGCGCATTGCCTGGAGTATCGCATTGGCGAGGTGCCGATTTACTTCGCCGACCGCCGTTGGGGGAAATCGAAGATGTCGTTTCGGATTCAGGCGGAGGCGGCTCTGCGCGTCTGGCAGGTGTGGTGGGGGTATCGGGACCTGAGGCGACAGGGAAAAGCGGCACGCAGGGAGAGGTTGCAGGCCGAATAGCGATATGCTATACTGAGATTGTCTTTTACAGGGGGTGATGGCTGCCTGTTAGTTTCCTCGCATCATTGGGTGAGAAGGGAGAAGAGTTATCGAGCAATGACGGTATCGATCGGTCGGGCTTTTTCACTTTAAAGGAGTCAACAATGGCAACCCTATATGGAAGCATTGGCGGTCGTTCTCGCGAGAAGATGATGGCCGCAAAGCCCTCAACGGCGGAACAGGTCAAGGGGTATCTGGGGAAAGTCGCCGCGCATGTGCCGTCGGAAGTCATCACAATCTATTTGCTCGGCAAAGCCATCGCCTCGGGCAACAAAGGAATGTTGGGTTTTTGGGCTGTTGCGTGCTGGGCAATCGCCCTGTTCCTCCGCTGGTTTGGCACGCAGGGGGAAGGGAGAATGCTCAACGTCCTTCTGACGACGCTGGCCTTCCCAATCTGGGTTATGGCCATCGGAGGGACGATCCTGGGATTTACGCTGGGTGAACAGGCGGCCACGCTGGCCGCGTTGGCGTTCGCCGTGGTCGGCGGAGCGTTGTATAACGCCGATTGAGGTGGCGTGAGCAAACGATAAGGCAGGTGGCGGTTATCTGCACGAGCGCAGGTGCTTTTGGAGAGTGACTGTCACCTGACCGATATTATTGTTGGTGAGAAAATGAGCCTCAGGGGAGGAAAGTTTGCGTCAGGCGCTCCCATTCTTCCAGGGAGAGGGTCTCGGCGCGGCGCTGAGGGTCGATTCCGGCGGCGCGGAGACGCTCGGCGGCCTGTTCGGGCGAGATGCCCAGGCCGGCGGCGAGGGCGTTGCGTAACGTTTTGCGGCGTTGGGCGAAGGCGGCGCGGGCGAGGCGGAAGAACTCGTCCAGGTGTGTGACAGGCAGGCGCGGCCCGGCGCTCAGGTCAATGCGGATGACCGCCGAATCCACCTCCGGCGTGGGGTAGAAGGCTCCCGCCGGGATGCGCGCCACGATCTCCGGTACGCCGTAAACCTGCACGCTTAAAGCCAGCAGGCTCATTTTCCCTGCCGTGGCGCAGATGCGCTCGGCAACCTCTTTTTGCACGGTGAGGACCATGCGGCGCGGACGAGGGTGAGCCTCCAGAAGGTGGCGCAACAGGGCGGAGGTGATGTGGTAGGGAATGTTGGCGACGACCAGGTAGTCGGGTGACTGAACCAGGTCGCCGGGGGAGAGGGCGAGGATGTCGCCCTGGACGATGTCAATATTCGTGTAGCCACTAAGGACGGCGCGCAAAACGGGAAGCAATCGCCGATCCAACTCCACAGCAACCACGCGCTGCGCCACTTCGGCCAGGTAACGCGTCAGGCTGCCCAGGCCGGCGCCGACCTCCAGCACGGTATCCCGGGCGGTGATCTCCGCCGCGGCGACGATTTTACGCAGGGCGGTTTCGTCGATCAGGAAGTTCTGCCCCAGTCGTTTGCTGGGGCGCAGGCCGTGCGCGCGCAGAAGCGCGGCAACGCGCAGGGGTGGAAGCGGTTCGGGAGAAGGAGCAGGCATCGGCGGAGTCCGTTACGGAGAGGTTGGGGATGCAGGCCACGTTCCGGCGTTGAAGTAGCCCACGTAGGCGCGTAACAGGTTGAAGTCCACGTCCCAGACGAATGTGTAGCCGAGGACGGGGTCGTGGATGCGCGTCCCCTTGAAGAGTTCCGCTGGGAAGTAGACGAAGATCAGGTCGGGTTGCCGGATGTGGGTGGCCAGACAGGTCAGTTGGGCGATTTGTTCCGCCGAGAGGTCGGTCTGGACGGAGCCGAGGAAGGTGGCGATGAGTTCGGGGAGTTTGGGGAGGATATCCGGGCTGGTGAGGCGGTCGCGAAGGGCGTAGAGGATCAGGCTCTGGACTTCCGTGCGGGCGAAGACGCCGTTCGGGCGCAGGCGTGCCAGCATGAGCGCTTGTTGCCCGTTCAGGTGGTGGTGACCGGCGCGGAAGACCAAATCGGTGCGGTAGTCCTGCCCCACGTCACGACCATCTACCGTGTAGGGCAGGTCAATGTCAATCCCGCCGACGGCATCCACGATGCGGACGAAGGTCTGCATGTTGACGGCGATGTAGTGGTCGGTGTGCAGGCCGAAGTTGTGTTCCAGGGTGAGCGCCAGCAGGCCGGGGCCTTCGCCGGGGCCGTCGTAATAGCCGAAGCCCGGGTTGCCGTAGAGGTAGGCCTGATTCAGTTTGCCGTGCGTGATGCCGCCGTGCTCGGAGATGCCGGGGATTTCCACGTAGAGATCGCGAGGGAAGGCGAGCACCATGACTTTGCCGTTGACGAAGTCCACGCGCACGGCACGCATCACATCAGAGAGGCCGTAGGTGTAGGTGCTGCCGCGCGTATCCGAGCCGATGGCCAGGATGGTCATCACCGGAGGGCCGCCGCAGAGCGTGACCGGTGTGGCCGTGGCCGTTGGGGTAAGCATAGGGCCCGGGCCGGGTTGTGCCGTCATGGTGGGGCGCGGGGTGTGCCTGGAGAAGGGAGCAGTGGATGGCCGGAGAGGCGGGCCGAGTGGACTCTGCCAGGCGGAGGCCGCAGCCCGCAC
>RFJH01000090.1 GCA_003694975.1 Anaerolineae bacterium
CTTCCGAGGGCACGCCGCTCTTCATCTACCAGTCCGCGCCGGAGAAGGCCGGCCCTGCGCCTGCGGCGATGAAACTGGGCGACCGCTCCGCCCTGCCCGGCGCGGCGGTGGTGAAACGGTTCCTGTGAGAGGAACCGGAGATGAACAGAGATGAACGGAGATAAACGGAGATGAGAGGGGGGACAACTGCTTGCAGATAGAGCCGGACGCTGAACCGTCCGGCTTATTGTAGGACAACTGCCTGGCAGTTGTCTCCATCTCTCGTGCCCGTAGAACGGGATTCATCCCGTCCACTCGCCGGGGGCTGAACCCTCCGGCTCGGCACACAAAGCCCCTTCGGGGCTTGTAGGACAACGGCTTGCAGGTGCTGAGAGGTTCAATTTCTGCCAGAAGCGAACCTCTCTCGTTTTGTGATTCCCCTTTTTACGTCGCGGCGCGCGCCCATCAACAATCGGTCTCCGAGTAGTTCCCGTCAGGGTGCGTATCGAGGAGACCGCTACGACCGCTCTCCTCGGTACGATGCTCGCTGGCGCTCGCATCACTCGGAGAGCGGTCGCGCCACAAACGCCGCTCAGTATACAAAGCCTCTTCGGGGCTGTGTCAACCCGTCAGGGCTTCGTAGATGAGTCTGGGTGACGCTAGCGTTGTTTTCAAGCCCATATGGCCAGCGCCGTTAGAAGACTGATGAAGAGCACCAGGAGTACCACGCTCCCTATCAGGCGGCGCATCACCTCGCCCTCTTTACCGGCCATCCCCCCTGTGCTCGCGCCGACGACCACCTTGGTCGGCGCGGCGACCGAGGCCAGCGCGGCCCCGGCCGTCTGCGCGGCCAGAATGGGCGGGACGGCGTACCCGAGCAGTTCCGCCGTCCGCATCTGGAGCGCGGCGAAGACCACGTTTGAGTTGGTATTCGATCCCGTCATGAACGCACCGAGCGCGCCAAGCCACGGTGAGAACACGGGGAACGCCACGCCGACGCTTTCCACCAGTCCGCGTGCCAGGGTCTCGGTCATGCCGGATTGCTGCATCAGCATAGCCATGGTCATCATCTCCAGGATGCTCAGCGTGGACGAGCGTACCCCCTTCACCGTCGCCCGCAGCATTCGCCTGCCTGCTCCATCACTGTACAGGCCGGCGCGCCGGTATATCCAGGCCGCGATCAACGAGGTGTAGAGCAGAATACTGCCGGCGTGCGTGAACAGGCGGATGGGGCGGCTGTCTCCCGCCGGCATGACGAACCCGCGCCCGGTGACCGTCTCCGGGAAATGGATCTGGATGGCGACTTTTCCCAGCGTCTCTTTGACGGGGGGCAGAAGCAGGATCAAGACCGTCAGGGCGACCAGCACGCCGTACGCGGAGAGCGCCACCCCGACCTGTCCCCGCGACGGCCCTTCCTCGGACCCGCGCCTTGCGCGGCCCCATCGAGCCACTCCCACGCCGATGAGGAGTCCCGATAGGCCGCCGACGAAGGCACCGAGGTTCCACAGGTCGGCCACTGCGGCCACAATGTACATCACCCCGCCCATCGTACCACCGATGAGCAGTGACTTGAGCAGCAGGCGGCGTAGGCCCTGCCGACCGTCGGCGAGGTAGGCGATCATCGGGCCGGTGAGCAGGGCGGAGAAAGCCAGGAAGCGTGCCGCATCGGGCGCCAGGACGTGGCTCTCCAGGCCGGTGGCGGCCATCAGGGCGCGGAAAGACGAGCCGAACGAGCCGAAGGTGACTGCCCAGCCGTGTCCCACCGAGGGGATGACCACGGCGGTCAGCGGGTCGAAGCCCAGGCCGAGCAGGATGGGCGCGGTCACCGCCACGGGCACACCAAACCCGCCGGCCCCCTGGAGGAACGCGGCGAACGCCCAGCCGATGATGAGGGCCTGCATTCCCCGGTCGGCGGTCAGATGTGAGAGCGCCGCGCCGAGAGTCTGGAGTGCTTTGGCCTCGTCCACCACGCGGTAGAGGAGGTAAGCCCCCCAGATGATGAGCAGCACGTCCAGACTCAGGAAGAGCGCCCGTAGATGAGCGTAGAGGACCGCGTCCACGCCCGCGTCGAAGATGAGGACGGCCAGGAGGAACGCCGTCGCGTATCCCCATGCGCCGGCGCGTGAGGCTCCCCAGCGCAGAACGAGCATCAGGAACAGGATGACCAGGATGGGAAGAGCGGCGAGGAATGTCATGGCGGTTCGCAATTGAATAGTTGGAACGGTAGGACAGGCTTTCCGGTCTGTCCGGACAGCCTGGAAAGGCCGTCCGGCGGCATCACCGGTAGTCCCGAATGAAAAAAAGGCGCACCATGGTGTGCGCCTTTTTGCTATTGGATGTTTATGCTGTCGCTGCCCGTTTGCCGCGGCCAAACCAGGTGCGCCATTCCTGCTTTTCCCAGACGACCAGGATGGGTGCGGCGATGAAAATCGAGGAGTACGTCCCGCTCAACAGGCCGACCAGGAGGACGATGGAGAACTCTCGCAGGGTCACGCCACCGATCAAGGCCATGGCCAGCAGCATGAACTCCACCGTCATCAACTGGGTGTTGATCGAGCGTTGCAGCGTCTGGACGATGGAGTGGTTGACCAGGGTCTCGTATTCGAGGCGGCGGTAAATGTTGGCGTTCTCGCGGATGCGGTCGAAGACGACGATGGTATCCTGCATGGAGAAGCCGATCACGGTCAGGAGAGCGGTCAGGAAGAGGGCGTCGATCTCCCAGCCGAAGAAGCGACTGCCGAAGCCGGTGACGGCGAAGATGATGGCCACATCGTGCAGCATGGCCAGGATGGCGCACACGCCGTAGCGGAAGGCGTTTTGCACGCCCCGGAAGGACCAGGCGATGAACGCCACCACGAGCAAGGAGGCCACGCCGACGGCCATCGCGGCGCGTTGGGTGACCTGCTCGCCGATGGTGGGGCCGACGCTGTCCACGCGGCGCACGGTGAGGCTGCCGAAGCGTTCCTCCATCTTCTGGAGGATGGCGTCACGTTCGGCGTCTTCCAGGAACTCGGAGCGGATGAGCAGGGTGCCGGTTTCCGTCGTTTGTGCCCGGACGTCTTTGATGCCCGCTTCCTGGTAGAGGGTGATGATTTGCGCGGGCTGGGGCGTCGTCCCTGCCGTGAACTCGACTTCAAGCAGGCTGCCGCCGGTAAAATCTACCGAGAGGGGCACGTTCCCCCCGGCGAACAGGGCGATCAGGCCGGGGATGATGATGAGCAGGGAGAGTCCGAAAAAGATATATCGTTTACCGAGAATGTTCATGCCGCGTTCTCCTTAGATGCCGATCCAGCGGGCGAGGTTGGTGGGTTTGAAGGTCTGGAGCGCGAAGGCCAGCAGGGCGCGGGTGATATACAGGGCGGTGAAGACACTGATAATCACGCCCAGTGACAGGGTCAAGGCGAAGCCTTTGACGATGGTCGCGCCGAAGGTGCTGCCGAACCAGAAGAGGATGGCCGAGGTGATCAACGCGGCAGCGTTGGAATCGCGGATGGAAGGCCAGGCGCGTATCCAGGCCTGATCGAAGGCCTGCACCAGGTTTCGTCCGGCGCGCAGTTCCTCTTTCAGGCGCTCAAAGACCAGGATGTTCGCGTCCAGGGCCGAGCCGGTGCTGAGCAGGAAGCCGGCCACCCCGGGCAGCGTCAGCGTGACGGGGATGAATTTGAAGAGGGCGAAGGCGATAGCCGCGTAGAAGAGGATGGAGATGTCGGCGGTGATGCCGGGGAGGCGGTAGTAGATGGCCATGAAGGCGATTACGATGACCATACCGATCAGGCCGGCCATCAGGCTGCGCCGCAGGGAGTCCTCGCCCAGCGTGGGGCCGATGAGACGCGTCTCCACGATTTTCAAGGGGATTGGGAGCGCACCGTAGCGCAGTTGGACGGCCAACGCGTTGGCCTGCTCGGCGGTGAAGTTGCCCTGGATGACCCCTTTCCCGTTCGTGATGGGCGTTTTGATGATGGGGGAGGAGATTACTTTTTTGTCCAGGACGATGGTGAGATATTTGCCGACATTGGCGGACGTGAAATCACCAAAGATTTTCGTCCCCTCCGGAGAGAGTTCGAAGGAGATCTGGTAGCCACCGATCTGATCGGCGATCACGGAAACACTTTTCAAGTCTCGTCCGGTCATCACGGTGTGGTACACCTTTTTGGGAGCGACTTCTGTCGCTGCAGGAAGTGGTGTCTCCGTGACAGGAGGGGTCTCCGTCGCGTTGGCGCTTTCGGTCGCGGGGACGGCTGTGGCGGGCGTCTCCGTTGCGGCAGGTTCCGTGCTCGCGGGAGCCGCGCCGCCGAAGTCCGTCTGCAGGACGGTGCCCGGCGGGAAACTTTCGTCGCCGGTATCTACGAATTCGAGCAGACCGGTCTCCTTCAGAGTTTCGATGACCGATTGCGCGTCTTCCACGCCGGGGAATTCCCCGACAATACGGCGCTCACCGGCGACCTGGAGGACGTTCTCCGCCACGCCGAGGGCGTTGGTGCGGTTTTCCAGGATGGTACGGGCTACGCTTAAGGCCTCGGCGTCCACGGGCTGATCCGGGGGCAGATCGGCTTCCAGCAGCACCTGGAGGCCACCTCGCAGGTCCAGTCCCAGGCGTGGACGAATGTTGCGTTCGAAGATTACGGTGTTCGTGAAGGGATTGGTGATGCGGAGTTCGTCGTTCAGGTCAATCCAGAGCGACACCGCAGCAATAAGAGCAATGAGGAACAGTCGGGTGTAGAGATTGCGTATCATACGATATAGTCTCCGTTCCAAGAAAATGCCAGCCCTGGGCTGGCGATGGCGTGATTATACCTCTATTTTTGAGGCGTGGTTGAGGGGGACGGTCTATTACAGGGACGCCCTCCATTGGCGGCAGAGGGCGTCGGTGCAGGGGATGAGGCGGGCCAAAGGCAGGTACGCCTGTGCGCAAGAGGACCGATGAGGCGTTGAAAAACGCCGTGTGCAGGATAAGAACTTACGCCATTCGTCCCCGGTGTGGCCCGCCCTCTCCGAGATAGGGTTATCTCAATTCGTGCCGGGCGATGACCAGGCGCTGGATTTCGCTGGTCCCTTCGCCAATGGTCATCAGGCGTGCGTCGCGGTAGATGCGCTCGACAGGGTACTCGCGGCTGTAGCCGTACCCACCGTGGATCTGGATGGCGTTGCGGCAGACGCGCTCGGCCATTTCCGTGGCGAAGAGTTTGGCCATGGCCGCTTCTTTGGTGAAGGGTCGTCCCTGGTCTTTCAACCAGGCGGCGTAGTAAAGCAAATGGCGGGCGGCCTCGATCTCCGTTGCGGCGTCGGCGATCATCCACTGGATGGCCTGGAGTTCGGCGATGGGTTTTCCAAACGCCCGACGTTCTTTTGCATAAGAAACGGCATATTCGTGCGCGGCGCGCGCCAGGCCGATGGCCAGCGCGCCGATGGAAAGGCGCCCGCTATCCAGAGTGGCCAATGCCTGTTGCAGACCGCGCCCCTCTTCTCCGATCAGGTTCTCCAGCGGGACGCGCACGTCCTCGTAGGTCACGGCGTGGGTGGGAGAGCCCTTCAGCCCCATTTTCTTCTCCGCCGGTCCGATGTGCAGACCCGGGGTATCGGTTGGGACGAGGATCATGCTCAGAGAGTGGGATCCGCCCGCCGGGTCAGTGCGGACGAGGGTGATGATGTACTCGGCGATGCTCGCGTTGGTGCACCACATCTTCGAGCCGTTGATCACCCATTCGTTCCCCACTTTCTCGGCGCGTGTGCGCACGCCGCCTTGCAGGTCGGAGCCGGCGCCGGGTTCGGTCAGAGCCAGGGCGCTCAATTTCCCTTGTCCGCTTGTCACGAGAGGCAGCCAGCGTTTCTTTTGCTCCTCCGTGCCGTAGTGGACGATGGGCAGGGTGCCCAGGCCATTGTGCGCGGCGATGGCGAGCGCCGTGCTGCCACAGCCCCAACCGAGTTCTTCCATAGCGATAACCGCACCGATGGCCCCCACGTCCGCTCCGCCGTATTCCTCGGGAATGTTCATTCCCAGCAGTCCCAGCGGACCCATCTTGCGCACCGCCTCCCAGTTGAACTCGCCTTTTTCGTCCACCTCGGCGGCTTTCGGGCGCACCTCCGCCTCCACGAAGTCGTGGACGGTCTTGCGCCACAGGCGTTGTTCTTCTGTAAGTTCAAAGTTCATGGTGATGCCTCCTCTACTGGGGTTGCCCGATGAGTATTCAGAGGGTGATGACCTTCTCTGCACTCATCTGGGCCTCGATGATATCGGGCATCCCTCCCGCGATGCCCACGGCGAGTTTCTCCATAAGGCCAAAGGCGTTCAGGCAGGTTGAGCAGACGATGAGGCGCACCCCTTTCTCCTCCAGGGCGCGCAGAACGTCCAGCACCGGCGACCCCTCCACCGTCAGTTTCACGCCCTCTGTGTAGAAGCAGATAGCCGAGGGCAAAGGGTCGTGGTCGGCCAGCAGGGTGAAGTATTTCTTCGCCAGTTCCTGTTGCAACTCCGGATAGGCTTTCCCCAGCCCATTGTTCGTGACCAGGATGACGGTATTCGATTGGCTCATAGGCTCCTCCTTTGGGGTGGGTTATTCTTCGCGATTCTGCTGATATGCGTCGAGCAGATGCCGTGCTTCTTCCACCTTCTCGGCAGGGACGAAGAGTTGCACGCGCCCCAGGCCGTTCACGGTGACGGGGTACACGTGATGGCCGACGGCTTCCTGGAAGACGGTCACGGCGATGCCCTGGGCTTCCAGGTAACTTTTCAGGAACTCGGCTTCCAGGCGTCCCTGCACCTCGGTGAGTAATACCCATTTCAGGTCTTCGCTCATGTCATCTCCACGTCAGGATGAAAAGGACGGTGAAGAGCGTGCTGACGATCAGTTGGCGCACTCCGATGCGCGTCGGACGGACGCCGACGGCGGGGTGTGTGATGCCCCACAAGACCTCTGCCCATTGCAGGAGGTAGGGCAGGAACAGGCCCGACGGTACCTCTCCCAGGAGACCCAGGGTGAGGCTCAGGCCGAGGTTGAACGAGGCGTAGAGGAGGGCGCGTCCCCCCATCTTCCAGCGGGCGGAACGCTCCGGGACCTCGGGCAGGGCGCGCTGTTCGAGACGCAGGTAGGCGTAC